>RFWS01000211.1 GCA_009921985.1 bacterium
TCAGGCTTAAGGCCTCGGCGCCCACGGCAATATTATTGGAAAGCTCCAGAACCGCCCCGGCGGAAACCGTGGTCGCGCCGGTGGTGCTGCCTAAAGCATTGTTATTACCAATCCGCAAAACGCCGGCGCTGACGGTGGTCGTTCCATCATACGCGTTGTTTCCAGTGAGAATTTGCATGCCGGTACCCGCTTTGGTCACGGCACCATCAGTCCGAGCGTTATCCGAGATAGTGCCGGAGAAGGTGTCTGTCCCGCTGTTGGAGATAGTAAGGGTGCCGCTAGCAGTGCTACCATCTAGCTTGACGCTTCCGCCACCAGCCAAGGCGACGGTCTGATCTGACCGGCCGCATCAGTCCGCAAGGTGGCCCCGGAAGCAATATCAACCGGACGACCGGCTATGGCCGAGGTGTTGGCGCTCTTATTGAGAATGAGAGTTCCAGCGCTGACCGTCACCGTTCCTACGCTGAAAGTGTTGGCCGAGGATCCAGATAGAGTCATGGTGCCCAATCCAGATTTAGTAAAGGAGTTGGTACCTCCCACCACCCCGCTCAGGGTCAGGGAACCTCCGGAAGCAACGTCGAAGGTGGTCAGATTGTTCAAAGTGATGGCACCGCTCATGGTCTGGCTAGTGGCATCACTCTTGGTGATAGTGCGAGTCCCACTACCTGCACTTTGGTTTGCAGTAAGGGTGTTGGCAAAGGTTGTAGTGCCGGCAAGCGTCAAACCCGCGTTGGAAGAGTTTCCTCCGTTTCCAAGGTAAACCACGGCATCAATTTGCGTTTGTCCAGTGTAGGTGTTGGCTGCGTTGAGAGTGTACGTTTGACCCGAACCGTTGAAGTTGAAGTAGCCAGTTCCGGTAAACGCCGAGGCTTGAGTACCGGTAGTGGTGGCCCCGTAAAAGAGAGTGTAAGTGGCCCGCTGGGGAGAAGTTGAGGACCCAACTGTATTAGCAGAACTGGTCCAAAATTGCTGACTGGTAGTAAAATTCGATCCGTTTCCGGCAAAATAAGCGTCCAAATAATAAGTGCCTGATGCCGTGCTGGAGGAAACAAGACTCGCATTTGCGCTGGTGGTTTCCCAAATGTAGTTAGGATAAGCGGGTTGGCTGGCCAGAAATGATTCGGTTACCGTAGTGTATCCGCCAGCAGTGGTAGAGGAATCGTAAAACCTGTAATAAAGATTTTCGTAGTTGCTGCTGTTTTGATAATCACCATTCGAAGCTGTTGTTTTTGTTTGCCCCCCAGCCAGCGTCACGCTCGGGCTACTCAGCAAATTGATTGATACTGTAAGGCCGTTAAAACTTGTATTTTGGGAGGATCCCGTGGCTTTGTAATACGTATTTCCGCTACCGTTGTTTAAAATTACAAATGCGTCAGTGATAGTAATGTCAGCACGCGACTGCTGGGCCATGAAGAAAATCGCCAAGGCGCTGAACGCAATCAGCATCCAGGTGTAACGGTTGTGGCGGCGAAGATCGGCGTCACTCATGACGGGTATTCCCTGAAATGGGTAATCCACTTCTGATGGGTGAACTTAAAATACAGTACTTCACTCAAATCAAATCATTGCACCCTTTCGCAAATTTTCAAGGGGTTTTTTGC
>RFWS01000212.1 GCA_009921985.1 bacterium
GAATTTCGTGTGCGCCCCGACGGCCACCTTGTTTTCCACGTTGGCCAACCCGGAGTAATGCTCGAAGACGATCTTGCCACCACGCGCAATCAAAAAACCATAACCGGGATTCTTATTATCCTTTGGCAGAAACCATGGGCCAAAGACTCGCAGCAGGAAGGGATAGTGAGACCATGCCAGCAAGTTTTCCTTGGCGCCGACCGAGCGGAGCAACCCCTCCAAATGCGTCCTCTTGGTTACTTGAGCCAACTCCAAAGCGGGCAATTGATAGACAACTGCCTGCCGGGGATCTGCACCAGCCTCCAGCAGGGCTTGCGTCCTGCTATAGTCCCCCTGCGAGATGGCTTGAGCGAGAAGCCTGGCTTTGGTTTTTGCCCCGGGAACGCAGAGAAAAAATCCCCAATCGCCTTTAAAATTCACGAGTGCGGCACGGATATGGTTCTGACCTTTTGGAATCTCGATAGGATAGAGATCTTCGTAACTTGTCATCTTTCGTCCAACCCAGTCGTCCACCACAAGCTTCTCGTTTACCCAAACCTTAATCGCATCGTCACTTCCCACGGCAAGCAGGGCTTTGCCGGCTTTTTCTGCGTGCCACTGGCCATGAAGGAGCACGATCCGATCCGCATGCACCCCGATCTTCTTGGCAAGATTCCCTGCTTCCTTGGCATCCACCTCCACAATATCCCGCTTTTCACCAAGGAACATGGATTGGTCCCCCGGGGCCAGACCCTCGGAAACCTCTTCCAATGAAAGTTTCTGAAACCACTCCCGCACGTCTCCTTTAGGCAATCTCCAAGGGCCAGCCACTCGCCAAATGTTGGGACTAGGCTCGAAATCATCCTCATTGTGCAACGGGTTATTTTTTTCGGGTTTCTGGTTTTTTTCGGCATCCCAACTGGCAGCCCAAGCTGGAAGCTGCTTTTGGGATTCGGCGTCGCCTTTTTCGGCGGCGATTTTCAACCAGCGCAAGGCTTCCTCCTTGTTGATCGGAGTCCCCAAGCCTTGCCAATAATATCCAGCCAGCCGGTTGGCATCAAAGGCTCGTCCTTGTTCGGCAGCCAATTTGGTCCATCGGAACGCTTCCCCATAATCCATCTCCACGCCTTGCCCGGTTTGATAAAGATATCCGAGCCAGCTTTGCCCCCGACTGCTGCCCAGCTCCGCAGATTGCCGAAAATATTCAAAGGATTTTTCGAGGTCCTTCGGCATCCCTTTTCCATAAAAATACATCTCCCCCAGCTCCTCGAGCTTGGGAGGAGTGTTGGTGCTGGTAAGGGCCTGAGCCGCTTGGGGCAAACTCAACAGGATCAAACCAGCCGCTAGGCGCAAAAAATATTTTTGAGAAAAGCGCAGACTCGCAATCATGGGCAAGTTTACTGGAAATTGACTATCCGGTTGACGATCCAAACTCCAACTTCTGCAGCAGAAACCAGTTCCATCGCACCGGTCTCCCGGCTCTTGATCTCCACCCCGCCCGCCGCCAGCGACTTCGCCCCCAGCGTGATTCGCCAGGGAAAACCCAGCAGATCCGCATCCTTGAACTTCACCCCCGGCCGCTCGTCCCGGTCGTCCCACAGGTAATCGACC
>RFWS01000213.1 GCA_009921985.1 bacterium
GGGACGTATTGGGCGATAAACTTGCCATCCGGATCGAATCTCTCCGCCTGACTGGTGGGATTGAAAATACGGAAGTAGGGCTGCGCATCGGTTCCGGTCCCGGCGGCCCATTGCCAACCGCCGTTGTTGGCGGCCAAATCGCCGTCGAAAAGTTTTTGCATGAAGTACCGTTCTCCCCATTGCCAGGAGACCAGCAGATCCTTGGTGAGGAAGGAGGCCACGATCATCCGCAGGCGGTTATGCATCCAGCCGGTCTGGTTAAGCTGGCGCATGGCGGCATCCACGATGGGAAATCCAGTGCGACCCTCGCACCAGGCCTGAAACAGGTCTTTCCGGTTTTCCCATTCAATCTGGTCGTATTCCGGGCGGAAGGAACCCCCGGCCACGTGGGGAAACTCCCAGAGGATCTGCTTGTAGAAATCCCTCCAGAGCAGCTCCGAGATGAATACGTCAATCTGCTTCTTGGCGGAAGGATCCTCCGCGCGGGCCCGGCGGGCGGCGGCCAAGACCGTGCGCACGGAAATGGTTCCAAAACGGAGGTGGGGGGAAAGCCGGGAGGTCGCGTCGGCATGGGGAAAATTCCGGACCGAGTCATATCGGCGAAGATTTTTGGCGGCAAAGTCCCGCAACAGCTGCTGGGCCGCTTTTTCCCCAGCCGGGGGCAGGGGAATATCGCACGGCCCGAGGCCCAGTTGTTGGATTGTCGGAAGCGGAGTCCCTTTGACCTTGGCCGCTCCGGTCAGTTTGGCGGGTTTGGGCAGTGGATCGTGGGGGGGGATCCCCAAAGCCGCCCGAGAGTAAGGAGTAAACACCGTGTACGGTCCGCCGGCAGCCCGCTGGACTTTGCCCGGCGGATGAATCATCAGATCGTCGCAGGCCTCTATCTCGAGCCCGTCTTCCCTCGCCATCCTGAGGACCTTTTCATCGCGCTTGCGTGAAAACGGCTCCACATCCTTGTTGAAGAATATTTTTTTCGCCCCGGCTTCCTTGGCCAAGGATCGAAGCTCCACTTCGGGCTGTCCCTTTCGGAATATTAAAGGTGTCCCGAGATGGGAAAGGTTGGCCTCGAGGCTCTGCAAGCACTCCAACAGAAAGGCGGTGCGCCGGGATCCGGTGTCCTTGGCGGCCAAGATGGCCGGATCAAAAACAAAAACGGCCACCACCGGAGCGCCGGATCCGGCCGCGCGGTGCAGTGCGGTGTGGTCGGAAACACGGAGATCCCGCCGGAACCAGACGATCACGGGCGCGGCGGCCATAAATTTTTTCTAGCGCGGCGGGAGTCGCGGGCACGCGCAAAGATTTTTGCCCGTGTTTTTCAGAGGGAAAAACGGGTTTTTTATGTCCAAAATGTTTGTCAAGCGTTGTCCCGAAAAAAAATTTTGCGAAAAATAAAAATTCCTCTTGCCGAATTTTTTTTGAATGCGAATTATGCACCTCCCCCTCGAAAAAAATTAAATGGAGACGTACAAAGCATGAACAATCCCCCGGAAGTATGGGTCAAGGTGTGCCGTGAGCTTGAAAAGGTCATCTCGCCTGACGCCCTCAATCGCTGGTTTTCGTCCATTATTCCCCTGAGTTATGACTCCGGTC
>RFWS01000214.1 GCA_009921985.1 bacterium
AGCAGGATGGGACTTACCCCCTCCGATTCAACCTGACCCAGCGAGGTACACACAGACCGATGATGAATGCACGAGGCTAGGCAAGGAGCAGCCTGATAACTGGGAATGGCTGCTTGTGCTTCAGCTAATGAAGCTTCGGTTTGAAGAGCTTAAAAAAGACTGGGAAGACACCACCTGGGCGCGAAGACCGATCAGAAAAACAATGGGACAAAGACAAGCACACCTGTGGTGTGACTTTATGCTGAACCAGATTCAAGAGATCAGCACTCGGCTCAAAAACGCATATGGCGATGAGGAGCTTATTACCAAGGCATTTGGACCCAACGGACAATCTGGAAACCCAGAGGAAATTATAGCATGGATGAATGGTGTCTGCGGGGAGCTGGCAGCTTGTGTTGATTGGGAAATGGAAGTGCAAACTCTTCGACAATATCCAGACGGCGTGGAACTTTTTCCCGCAATGACCGGTTGGACATCGGCACTCCTTAATCCGTTCTACGAACTCTGCGCCCAAATGCACCACAAGCTCCAAGAGGCTGGAAAGTCCAACGAGCTTGATATGTCCCTGAAGCTTGAGGCGCCCCAAATGGAAAGGTTTAACGAACTTGTTCCGCTGCTGAGAACCGAACCCTGGGAACCGGCGCAACAAACTTAAAAACGCGGCTGTTTTAGATCGAAAGTCCGGCAAGAAACTTCAATGGGGATTTCGGCTATCCTGCTTGATCGCGGGATAACTGAGGCTGGCGGGTGCGGAAGCGTGAACGAACTTGGCCGGAACGGCCACGAGAGTGAACGCGAACCGCAACGCAAGCCGGTCAAGCGCGTGTGAGGCTGGCTCAACACATGAGTTGAACATCCAACAAATGTGCCGAGACCATCAGGGGAAGCGAGGAGTGACGCAGGAACGACGAGCAAAAACCATCCGGCGGGTTGGAATGCCGCAGCACATCTCCCGCCCCCAAACCAATCAAGACGAAGGCGCCCCGCGGGAGTGGTGCAAGGCATCCATGCGGGTACGAGCGCGGAAACGAACGAAGTAAGTGACCAAGCGAGCCGCGCATGTCCATGGCGGAGGAGCCGGGGCAATGGGGGACCCCGGCGACCTCTTAGCGACACTTTACGGAACGCGGTGTGACGGAACGGAACACGGCGAGACGAATCCCCTGCTCCGAAGCGAAGCATGATCCGGAGCGAAGCGGAGGATGATGCAAGCGAGGGAGAACGGGTTGATCCCCACGGAAGTGGGGATGGGGTTATGGATCAGGTTGGCATGTTGAAGTTGAATAGAGAGATGGAGAGAGACTTGAGCGACTGCCGCGCGAACGAACGTGAGCGAAGGCCAAGAACGGCTGATGGCTGAAGGCTGATTGGCTGATGGCTCAACTGGCCGGCGACCATAGGGAGCAGCGGCAGGAGCGGGTTACGGCGGTTGAGTGGTTGTTGGTAGGTGTAATCAAGGGATATGGGGCAGATCAAAATAGTCCAAAGAAGCCTAAAACATGGGGAATATTATAAATTTCCATTAAAATTACTTAAATTATTGGAACTTAATAAAATCAATATTCATTCCTTGTATATTTACCTACTGGT
>RFWS01000215.1 GCA_009921985.1 bacterium
TCGTCATCTGCTCGGCCGTTTGACACCAGTTGGCGCCGGCAATCACCGGTGCCCAGCTGTAGAACTTGCTGGAAAATCCGGGAGTCTCGATGTCCACCTGGGTGTTGGGCACACGGTTGGTTGCGGTGGAATTGGCCACCGGAGGCTCCACCCACTTTAGGAAGTAAGGAGAGCCATAATCCGTCTCCGGAAAAATCCAGGCGCCGTCCTCGATGTGAACCGTATCGGCTGCCCCCCCGTACTGGTTGACGAAATCCTGGATCGCCACGCCGGGATAGGTTCCGTTGTTCATCAGGCCGGGTGCATCGCCATCCCACGAGGAGGAACCCCCTCCCCAAGCATTGTCGCCATCCGTCGCAGGCATCACCAGGCAGGGACGGACCGAATCATTGGCGAAAGGGGCAATGTTTCCGTCGATCAGGCCCTTTTGCCACCCGGAGTAGCCGGCTTTGTAACTCTGAATGTCATCCGAAGGCACCAGAATGATGGTTTTCTCCGCCCCAGTTTCGGGATTCACATACTGGGCCCGATGCAGCTGGTAAGCGTAGGGGGCATAGTTTCTGGCGGTTTCACCCACATTGCCGGTGCCAAACCACCAGGCGCCTCCGCTGGCGTTACCCAGTTGATCTGCCGCGTTGGGCGGACTGGAATAAATCTTCCAACTGTTAGCCTCGGGCGCGGTGTAGCTCGGATCCCCCATGTATGATGGCAGGGTGCGACTCAGGTGATGGCTGGCCACAATTGCCCACTGGTATCCCTCGTCCGCCAAAACATCGATCATTGTCTGGGAGAACGCCATCTCGGTCGGGAAAAATCCCTTGGAATGATTGGTCGCGGCCCCCGTGTTCCAAGCCTTGTAGTAAGCCTCTTTGAAAATTTGAATCTCCTTCCTAAAAACCTCCTTGGGCAAAACAGCTCCCAGGGAGTGGTGATAGGTGAACCCGACCAAATCCAGTTTTCTGCTGCCCGCAGAGGTCGTCCAGTTGCGGGCCTCTCGGTTGCCGTTCCACCAACCGCTGCCGTAACCCAAGGAATTGGCTGAACCCAGGCTGGCCACATTATTGATCAGGGAACCCGAGTAACTCATGGCATAACCACCGCTATTCACGTTGGCCAGCGAGTTGCGGGGCCCGGCTTGCTGCCCCCGAATCGTAAACTTGGCCGGATTTCAAATTGATGGAATCCTGGGCAAACTGAACCCTCTCGGGTTGCGGGGAAGCAGCCCACTCCGGCCAATAGATAGGCTGGTGATTGTGCCAGAAACGACTTACGTAAACATTGCCATTACTTAAACCGTTCGAAGCGAGCAAAAAAAATAGAATCGAAGCGGCCGAAAAGCCAAAGAAACGACCCAAGCCTCTGAAGCTGCCAAAACGGCACATCTCTTTAACTATACTCACCCTTATAGGAAATTCCACGGGGTTTCTACTTCTTTACGCGATATTCACAATTCTATTACCCATCGATATTTATACCTAAAATCCTATTTTTATGTAAAAATTTTAATTGACCCTATCAGGCCTACTTGTAGTTTCGACCCAACACAAGGAGTTGTATGAAATGCCCAAAATGCGATGC
>RFWS01000216.1 GCA_009921985.1 bacterium
ACATCCGTCACCGTATAGCTCGCTTTGGGATCCAGACCCTTAGGTCGGATTCGGTACCCCTCTGAGGGTGTCTCAGCCTTGCTGCGCCGGAAAACCTGTACCACCGCCTTTCCCAGGTCGGGCCGGCTGTATTGCCACGCCGCCATGTCCTCTTCGGCCAGGCTCCACCCGGTCAGGGGATAAAAATCACCGCAGTAAACTTCCCGCAGGTCTTTGACCTGCGCCAAGAGCTTTTTCCAGCGATCCCAATCCACTTCGTTTTTGCTCAGGTAGTTGAAATTGGCGCAAAACATCGCTCCCAATCCGCTTCGGAAGTCATAGGGGGCGTCGGAGATCGCCCCGATGCCGGTGAGGGGCGTCCACGGCGCGTGACCGAGGGTCTTGGCCTGATCGGCCACCGGCTTCCACCACGCGCCATCCGCCCGCGTGAGGATCATGGCCCTTCGCATCACCTCGAAGTCGATTCGGCTGCCGGTACCGGAGCAGATGTCCAGCTTCAGGCCCGGATTTTCAGACACTAACGTGTCCCAAAAGTCGTAGAGACCCATGACATGCCGAGTCTCCCTCATGCCGACCCGATCCGGTGGTTCTTGGTTCTGCCAAAAGAGGATCGTGTGAAGGTTTGAGTCCATCCGGAAAATGGTCACCCCCTGATCGCGAACAAACTTGGAAAAGTATTCTTTGGCCCAGGCCAACGCCGCGGGATTTCCAAAGTCGAGCAGACGAAAGTTGGAGTCCTTTTGGTATTTGCGCTCCGGCAGGAAATCGGCGGGCTCGAGAAGCCATTCCGGATGGTGATCGGCCAACCATGTTTTGGGCATTACCCGCTCAGGCTCAAACCAGAGGAGGAAATCCAGGCCCTGCCGCCTGGCGGCATCGGCTATCGGGCGCAGGCCTTGGGGAAAGCGGACAGGATCCGGCGTCCATGATCCCGTGGTCTTGTCCCACCCGCTCGCCTCCGGCGGGCAGGTGTACCAACCCGCGTCCACCCAGAAGTTTTCGACCGGCAGCTTGTGGGCTGAGATGTTCGCTAGGCATTCCAGAAGATTGGCCTCGGTGGTTTTCTCGAAAGGGATCACGCCGTGCACCCCGGCGGAAAGGGGAGGGACCACCGGTTTCCCGCCGACCCGCGGGGTGAAATGTTCCAAGAGCAGGCGACGGAACTGATTGTGACCATCGTCCGGGTCCTTGCCGCGCCAGCCCATCACGAGGATTGACGGAGTCCGGATTTCCTCCCCGGGCTGAAGGCTGGCCCTCATCCGCCGGATTCCCGCGGACAGCGAGGTGGTGCCCGCTTCGTCCCGTGCGAAGGTCGCGGCCCATTCCCCGGTCCAGCCGATTCCCCAGAAGAGACCGCTCTTTCCGCCGGGCGAATCCAAACGAAAGAAAGGCAACACCTTGTCCGAGGGTCGACCACCGTAAGGAACAAACCGGCACCGGT
Organism: bacterium; assembly: GCA_009921985.1. Taxonomy (GTDB): domain Bacteria; phylum Verrucomicrobiota; class Verrucomicrobiia; order Methylacidiphilales; family Verrucolacustridaceae; genus Verrucolacustris. Next base: position 1,442 of record RFWS01000216.1, read on the forward strand.
TTTGAGGCCGCAAACTTACCTGCGCTGGTTGGAATTCATCCGCCCCGGGAAGTCCCTCCCCTTTGACATTGGTGCCTCGGTTGTAATTCACTTCCAGAATCGGGTCTGCTTCGGCCGAG
>RFWS01000217.1 GCA_009921985.1 bacterium
CTTCCCCAGCGCTCTGCCTCCTCATAGTCGACCTGCGTGCCTTTTCCGAGGAAGTTAACCACACATAGCTGCAAGTAGGCCTGCGGCTCACCTCCCTCAGCTGCGTGATGCAAAAGCTCAATCGCCTTGGCATAATCCTGATCCGTGCCCACGCTACTAAGATAGCAGCAGGCCAGAAGATACTGGCCGAGGGGGCTGCCGTCTTTTGCAAGAATGAGCGACCACTCATATATCTCCTTTTGATTCTCGTTATTGGAAGTGGTCCTCATCAAATTGTAAATATGACCGGTGATGCCCGTCTCCTCCATCGTTTGGGCAGCCCTCCGGCTGTAATAAAGGGACATTTCCCGGTTCTTTGGAACGGTTTTGCCGGTTTCGTACATCACGGAGTAGTAGATAAGTGCTTGGGGATAGTCGGCGTCGGCAGCCTGCTTCAGGAGCTGATTCCCTCTGGTCTCATCTTTTTCCACTCCCAGCCCGCCTAAATAAGATAAGCCGGCAAAATACATGCCGGACGGCTCCCCCATCTCGGCCGCCCGGCTGAAACAGCGAACTGCCCTTTGAGGATTCTTGGCAACTCCATCCCCCAGGAAGTAAATCCTTCCCAGCATCATCCATGCGCTGGCAGAGCCCTCTTCGGCTGCCTCCTCAAAAAGCTCCACCCCCTTTTCAGGCTCCGCCTTGAAATAATAAAGGGCTTGAGCTAGCCGGTTATCATTTTCCGCCCAATCAGCGCTCCAGTAAGGAAGCTTTTTTCCCCATTCCGAGTTGCCTAGGGCAGAGAAGGTTTTTTGCTTTTTGAGCAAACCAAGAAATCCGGTCAAATCCTCGTATCGAACCAGAAAAGTCCCCAGCTTCCTGTTTTTTGCAAAAGGGTTGTCCGTTCGGCACATGCTCACCAACCCGACCATCTTCCCGCTCGTATCAATGGCAGGGCCGCCAGAATATCCTGGAACGGACGAAAGATCCGTTTCCACGACTTCAATGTTCGGCACGCTACTCCCCACGGTACTTCTTGCCTTACCCAGGCTTTGGATGGGGACCGCTGACCCGAAAGGAAATCCTAGGATTCTCAGGTCATCTCCTTGTAGGAGTGGCCCAGGAGCCAACTCCAGGTACTCGGGCGAAGGACCCTGAGTCTTAAGTGCAGCGAGGTCAGAGTTAAAACCCCCAGGAAACACACCCAGGACTTTGTGGGTCTTTCCCTCATGGTCCTCCACCGAAATTCCCCGCTTCTGATTCACCACATGCGCGGCCGTCAACACCAGCCCGTCTTTCCAAATATAGACGCCAGACCCTAGCGGCAGTCCGTTTTTGTCCAAGATTCGAACGAGGAACTTGGCCTCCCGGGTCCCTGAGAAAACCACACTTAATCTGGAGGCATCGAGGTTTTTGAAGTAGGGGCCGTAATAGACAGCCGCTTTTTCAAAGGCCCGAATGGCCGCCGGAAAGTTACCTACCTGCAGATTGGCCAAGCCGATAACGGAGGCGATATCCGGATGTTCAGGGTCTGGCGCATGCTTCCCGATTTTTTGCCAAAGCAGCACGGCTTCGCCACG
>RFWS01000218.1 GCA_009921985.1 bacterium
CCGTCCATGTTGACTCTCGGTCGTTTGACGTTCCACATGGACGCGTAGGGGTACGCGTCCCTACCGGGGTATTTAAAATCTACCGATCCTTACGGCCCGAGGCGGATTTGATAAAATCGTTTCGAAAACTGGTTGGCGTTGGTATCGGTCCAGACAAACGGGAAGGTTCCAGGGGTGTTGGTTGAAATCGTTGTCCAGTTCGTCAGGTTGGTGGAGGCCATCAGAATATAGTCAGGACCGGTTTGCCCTTGGACCGAAAGTCGAAGTTGAGGAGTGGTATTGGATCCGAGGGCCACATTCGACCAGTTGAGGGAAACGATGGGCGTCTGTGCCGGCGCCACGTTGACGGTGTTCGTATTGGTGCCGGTGAGGAGATTGGTGCCGTTGTCGGTCACTTTGGTGACGATCGAGTAGGACTGCCCTGCCTGGGCGATCGTCGGCCGCCAGGTGATCGTTCCGGTTCCCGGATTGAAAGTGGCGCCGGTCGGAAGCCCGGAAAGGACGGAGTAGGTGAGGGTGTCGTTTTCCACGTCGGTGGCCGGATTCGGAAGCGTGAGGTTGAATCCCGGATTGATGTTGGTGTTGATGATGGACCTGAAGACGGGTGCATCGTTGACCGGTCGAACCGTCAAGTAGTACCAGCCGGTGCCCACTCCCCCGTTGGTGCCCTGCTGGTGGATCATGATCACCACATTGGATCCGTAGGCGTTCGGTCTGGGACTGACGACCAGGGTGCGGGCCGTGCCGGTTCCACCCCAAAGGAACCCGGAGGCGTCCACCACATTGGTGTCGGAGGATTCGCCCCAGATCGGATTGGTGGCGTTGGCCAAAGTGATGTTGGAAGTGGGAGTGAATCCATCCTCTTGGATGGTCTTGTCGCTAAAGCTGACGAGAGAAGGCGGGGAGGCGGGTGTGTCCAAGGTCATTTCCAGGTGATATTTGAAATATTCGTCGAGGGAGGCGACGAGGTTGGAGGCAAAGAGAGCGCGCACGGCCACGTCTTCGTCATAGGTGGAGGTCGAGGATTTTGCCCGCACGTTGGTGTAGTTGCACTCGATCTGGATGGCATCGATGGTGCCGCCGCTCGCCGTCCCATACGTTTGCACGTTGTAGCCGCCATTGAAGTAGACATTGGTCACGCCGTTTGAGACACCTTGGTTCGGTGAAGTTGGGCTCGGCACGCATGGAAATCCCCGTTCCTCCAGAAGCCCCCCCAGACTCAAGGATCCCCGTACCAGATCCGTGAAGCTCTGGCGTGAGCGGGAACTGAGCGCTCTTATTGTGGAGCCCGTTTCATCGCTAGTGGAAAAGGAGGATTTAAACAGCTGGGAATCCGAGAGGTCATAACCGATCTCGTTCCTTTGAATGGTGTGCCCGTGGCCGTGGAGGTCGATATAGAGGCCACGGCCGTAGTTGTTGCTGACCTGCTCCCGGGCCTTGCCGATGTAGGCGTGGAACTCCCGCCAGAGCGTCTGGGTGTTGGTGTTGTCCTGGGCGCCCTCGATGATGTCCCGGTTGCAGTCCACCTTGGCACGATCAACCCGGCAGATGACGACGTG
>RFWS01000219.1 GCA_009921985.1 bacterium
CCCTTCGGATAACTCGCCTTGGCGGGCGTCGAGGTGTTGGTTCCGTTCGGAGGGGTCCACGGCCGCTTCTCTTCCGCGGAAGCCGAGGAAGGCTTGCTTTCCTCGGTGGGCTTGTTCTCCGCAGCGGAGGAAGACGAAGGCGTGGTGGTATCTCCGTACGTTGTCGTTACATCCGTGGCGTCATCCGGCACCGTGCAGGAACAAAGAAGGCTGACAAACGGCACGAGAAAACAAAACGAGAAAGGAAACTTCATGGAAGCTCAAGAATAACTCAAGTCGGTCTTCTCGGCAATCCCACCCTAGCTCTTCCCGACCGATAGCTTGATGCGGAATTCCGCCTTCTCCTTCGGTTTGCGTTCCCCTGCCGGATCGGCCCCTCCGGACCAACCTCCACGTCCAACAAGGGATAGCCCCAGGCCAGGGGAAGATTTTCCGTCATCATGCGGATCTGCATTCCGTCCGCACAATGGGCGGTGACCCCCTGAATACCTGTGGTTTGCCAATTCTCGCGATCGGTTTTCTGCAGGGTGCCCGCCTTGATCGTGCCGCGTCCGCCTTGGTCGGGCCCGAGATTGAGGTTGAGCTCCGTGGCAAACACCGCCTCCAACGGCAAGGTCCCGTTATTGGTCAGCAGGTAGGAAACTTCCACCACCCCGCCGGAGGCATCGATGGCGTAAATCTTTTCCAGCAGACAGGGTTGGCGGAGCCCCATGCGATAGAGACCCCCGTCCCGGAATAATTCCAAAGTCACCCGCCCACCCGTCTGGCGCATCTGACGGAGTTGAAAGGGCTGCAAAATAAAATCCCCCAGCTCGGGATACGTGCCTGTGGACAACTGCTCAATCGTGGTGCCCCGGGCAAAAAAGTGTTCCTGGAAAATGTTTCGGTCGTACCAATCGGTGACCGCCGGCGGGGCGGAGTTGGTCGCCTCATCCCTCCGCGTCAGTACATTGCCCAGATTTCGGCCCAGGTGGGGAAGCCCCAGCTCCAGGCAACATCCGCCTTGGTGCGGGGCCACCAGCATCGTCAGGGCCGGATGGCCGACGGAGATTTCCAGTTGGCCATCCGCGTCAAAATCTTCCCGGAGAAGCTCCGCCTCCGCCTGCCCTTCCCGGAGTTCCGCCTCTGCCAGCAACAACTCCCGCCAGACCGCCTCCCGCAAATGCGGCAGGTGCAACCCCCCCTGGGTGCCATGCCAAAGCGCGGTGGAACACTGCGCCCGCCAGAGTCTTTCCTGGATCGACCGGCCTTTCGCCACCTTGGTTTTTGCGCGAAGCTTCCGACCCAACATCAGGTTTTTGCGGTAAACCAGATTGGCCTCGCTGTAACGGACGCGGAACGAGGCCCAGGAACCTCCGCGGAAGAAGGGCAGAACCTTGGCAGCATCGTACCGCTGGGCGAGTTGAGCTCTTTCCCGGAAATATTCCCTCCGCGCCGCCCCGGGCAACGACCATCCGCCCAACTCCGCGGGCGTTCCTGGCGGCAAAGCCACCCTCCCCTTCGGAGCCTGACGCTTGATCTGGGCTTTGCC
>RFWS01000220.1 GCA_009921985.1 bacterium
GGTCAGCCGTTCCGCTTGGTTCGTCTTCCCTCTCAAGCGGGATCAAGGCAGTCAGTCAGGTCACCAATGCGGCGGGTAATAACATCATTGGCGGCACTAACGGTAAGGTGGCTTGGTTCAATGATACGGTCACCAACAATTCGGGTCAGTTAGAATTCAATGCCGGCGCTTCAGGCCAAAGCTACCTGGCCGCGAGTTTTGAGCTCTACAACAACGCCACACCCAGCGCATCAGGGACGATGCCATTGATCGTTTCTTTTGCTGCATGGAATACGACCAACACGACTGCAGGGGGGAGCTCCAGCAACAGAATCGCTGCCTTGGAATTTAACCAGTTTGGTTCCTTAACCACTCCTGCCTACTCGATCAAAGGGGCCACGACCAATGCCTACACTTACACCCTGTCGAATAAGCAGACGGTCCATCTGTTTGCCAATGATCATGACACCAACAGCATCAATTACGTCGGCCCGGACGGGAATGTCCGGACGCTCGTCACGAACAGTTTTGCAGTGTTTTTGAACGGTAACTTTATCGGAACAAACGGTCTTTATCCTTTAGCCATAGACAAAAACAATGTTCTTCTTACAGGCAATAGCAACCTCGGTCGTTTGTGTTTCAACACCTCTAGCGGCAACACGGGAAATTGGCTGATTGATAATGTCGTGGTTTCGGACATGCCCACGGATGTTTTGATTCCAGCTGCCTCCGTCCCCCTGATCACCAGCACCAACGCAGTCACCGCCCAGGCGGGCTATGCCTTCAATTATCAAACCACCACCACGGAGTTGGCCGACTCCTTCACGCTCGATGGCACTTTGCCTAATGGGCTCACTTTCAACACGGCCAGCGGTTTGATTTCCGGTTCCGGGGCGCCGAACCAAAACGGGGTCTATCCCGTGACGATCTATGCCAACAATAGCGCGGGTTCCGGACAACTGGATCTCACGCTGACCTTTACCCCCGCCCCCCCGAACATCTTTTCCGGAACGGATCCCAGTCTGAATACGGCCACCAGCTGGAGTCTGGGTGCGGCTCCCAACGCATCCTCCAGTGCTGGCTCCTACACCGACCTCGTTTTCTCCTCCAGTGTCACCAACCTGACCACCAGCTCAGGCAACATCAACGGAAAGTCCTGGAACGTGACCAACGGGTTGAACTATGTGCTGAGTTCGGTCCGTGACACCAATAGCACCGGTGGAACCGTCTATAAAATTGGCAACACCGGACCAAATGACGTCCCGTCCTTTACCAACACAGTGACGGGGAACGCCTACGAAATGGTGTTTTTGACCAATAGCTCAAGTCTCACTCTTTCAGCCACGAGTCCCAGCAACAATATCCCGGCCACCGCCCAACTCCGGAACAGCGGAATGATGCGTATCGAAACCGGTTCCACCCTCAACATTCCCTGCAACATCGGTCAAACCGCTGTCTCCTCCGCCTACGGAATTACCAAGCAAGGGGGCGGGAAACTGATTCTTTCCGGCTCCAACAGCTACACGGGGGCCACCACGGTGGAGCAGGGGA
>RFWS01000023.1 GCA_009921985.1 bacterium
GATGAAGATGAAGATTAAGATGAGGAAGGATTGGAAATTGAGGATCCGTTGGGTTTGGGCAAGTTTGGGGCGGTGAGCAATCGGGCAATCAAGGTGGCGCTGGATGCGACGGCGATCGGGCGGGGGAAAACGGGGAACGAGACATATCTCACCGGCTTGTTGGAAGGGTGGAGGGAAGCGAAGCCGGAGGGGGTGGAGTTGGTGCCCATCTTCAGTGGGGCGGTCTCGTCCAAGTCGCCCCACCCGGGCACACAAATTGGAGATGGCGGCTTTTTTAAGAGACATCTCGTGGAGTTGCCGAAAGCCAGGAGTGAGCTGAAAGCGGACCTGTACCATGGCGTGTATTGGATGCGACCTTGGGAAAAAGACCCCTTCGTCCTAACGGTGCACGACATCTCCTTTGCGGTGCATCCCGAGTGGTTCCGACCGGGCGAAGCCTGGTTTTACACGACCCTGATTCAGGCGGCGGCTAAAAAGGCGCGAAAAGTCATCACTGTCTCCGAATTTTGCCGCACGGAGATCGCCGAAAAGTGGGATTTGCCTGCCGACAAAATCGAAACCACCCAGGAGGCGGCCCGCGGTCTATTCCAGCCGGGCAAAAAGAAAAAGAGCGGGCCGCCTACCCTGCTTTTTGTCAGCGCGATTCATCCCCGCAAGAACCTGGGGCGGCTGATCCGGGTTTGGGGGCGGTTGAGAGAGGCCAGATTTCCGGATCTCCGGCTCAAGGTGGTTGGGCCGACGGGATGGTCGGCAGGAGCCGATCTTCACGCCCTGAAGGCGGCGGTGGCCAGCGGCGGGGCGGAATGGCTGGGGTCACAGACGGATGCGGAGCTGAAGGAAGCCTACCAGACCGCGACGATGTTGGTGTATCCATCGCTGTACGAGGGGTTCGGATTGCCACCGTTGGAGGCGATGGCGTGCGGGTGTCCGGTGGTGTGTTCGAATACCGCCTCGCTGCCGGAAGTCTGCGGCGAAGCAGCTGACTATTTTGATCCGACCTCGGAGGAGGAAATGGCAGCAAAAATTGCTTACTTATTGGGGAACGAAGACCGCAGGGAGGAGTTGGGTCGGACGGGGGTTGCAAAGGCGGCGGAGTATTCTTGGGAGCGGATGGCCGAGGAAACCTCGGCAATCTACCAAAGGGCCCTGGAAGAGTGACGCTGGTTGCAATTGAAGTGAAAGGGGCTTTGGAAACCTCCGGCTGGTGGTTGCCGACCCAGTGGCGCAGGCATAAGATAACTCCATGACAGCTGAGGGAGAGAAGGTGCAGACAAATCCACAATGGCTGTCGCGGGGGCTGTGGCTGGAGGGATTGGCGGCCTTGGCGGTGGTCATCGGGCTCTACGCCTTCATTCCCTATAATTTCGGTTTTGAAAGCAAGGCGAGGCCGGTTCTGGACATGCTCAAGCGTTTCTGGACCGATCCCTCCACGGCGGATTGGCATCACGGGATGATGGTGCCGTTCATCTCGATCGGTCTGGTGATCTACCAGTGGAAAGATTTGCAAAAGGTGCCGATCCGGCCCTGTTTTTGGGGGGCGGGGGTGGTGCTGGCGGCGTTGGCCATCTACTGGATCGGATACAAGGTGGACATCACCATCGTCGGCTTCATGTCTCTCCAGGTAATGGTCGGAGGCTTGATCCTGTGGCTGCTGGGCTGGGAGATGATGAAAGCCCTGACCTTTCCCTACATCTTTTTGATGTTTTCGTACCCATTTTATTTTTTGGACAACATCATCGCCTTTCCCCTGCGCGGAGTGATGTGCGAAATGTCGCAGGCGTTTCTCAATCTGATCGGGGTGGACACCATGCGGGTGGGCACGGCGCTGGTTTCGGCGCCGGATTATGCGGCGGGGCTGAAACAGGGGGAGCGCTTCGCCCTGGATGTGGCCAATCCCTGTAGCGGGATTCGGTCGCTTTTTGCGCTGATGATGGTGAGCGCCCTGTATGCCCACCTCACGTTGGCCAAAACGTGGCAAAAGCTGACGTTGTTTGCCCTGTCTCCTGCCTTGGCCGTGGCCGGCAACTTTGCCCGAATGCTCATGCTGACTTTCGGGACGATTCTTTTGGGCAGCCGGGTGGCAATCGGGACAGAAGAAAATCCGACCACCTTCCACATGGCGGCGGGATTTTTTGTTTTCGTTGTGGCTTTAGGCGGAATGGTGGCGGTGGGGTGGTTTTTGCAGGGGGGGCTAGGAAAGGCATGGAAAAAATGGAACACCCCGGTGGAGCTTCCCCCCTCATGAGCGTGGCAGCGGAGCTTTCCAAGCCCGAAACGTGTGCCGCCCTGCCGATCCCTCGCCGGGGCTCGGCTCTGCGCATCCTTGCTTTGCTGGCCTTCGGGAGCGCCACGGCGGCCCTTTGCCTCCTTACTCCTTCACCGAACACGGCCCCATTGGCCGGGGTGATCATGGATCTACCCGAAAGAATCGGGGCTTTCACGGGCAAGGTGATCGCGGCTACCCCCGGCGAGCTGGCGATTCTGCCCACCGATACCCAAATTGTTCGCCGGGAATACACGGACCCGGCGGGCGACCGGATCATGGCTTCGATCGTTCTCAGTGGGGGAGAGAAGCGCAGCATCCACCGGCCAGAGGTTTGTTTGCCGGCTCAGGGGTGGTCGATGCGTGGCGGAAAGGTGGAACGAGTGGCCCTGGCCGACGGCTCCGACCTGGACGTGATGAATCTGAGCCTGGTTCGACAGGTGGAGGTGGGGCCGGGGGATCGGAGGAATCTTTACGCCCACTACTTCTATTGGTTTGTCGGGAAAAATGTGACGACACCGAACCATTGGCGACGGGTATTTCTGACCAGCTTTGACCGGATTACGAAAAACCTGAACCACCGTTGGGCTTATGTGATTGTGATGTCGATTGTTACCGAGGGCTTTGTGCCCGGCGGCAAGAACGAGCCGGAGACGGTGCGGATGCTCAAAGAATTCACGGGGGAAATTGCCCCGACCTTCATGAGAAAGGAGACCGTTTCCGCCGCCGATTGATTTCTGCCTTGCGGGGAGCAGAAGGGGGCGGGAGTCTGTTGGATTAGCCAACCTGAAAGGAATACTCGCATGAACCCACTTCGCAAAATCCTCCTCGCCGGCATGATGGCCGGTCTGCCCCTGCCGGCTTGTGCCGAATCCCTGGACAAACTTGTGCCCCAGGCCGCAGAAATTTTCGGGCGGTTCAAGCGGGAAGAAATCTTGAATATGGACCTGGTTAAGGATGCCAAGGGCATCGTCATCATCAATGTGACCGGTTTTTCCGTCGTCGTCGGTGGATCCGGTGGGGACGGCATCCTGATGGCGCGGACGGAGGATGGTTGGAGTGGTCCGGTGGGCATCACGACGGACGGTGGAACCTTGGGTATCGATGTGGGCGGGACGGACAATGATCTGGTCATCCTCCTCATGAACAACGGGGCGGTCAGCCGGTGGGCATCCGGGGAGCATTTTGGCTCTTCTTCCGCCCAGGCGGTGATGGGGCCGAAGGGCGGGGCGGCGGTGGACGCCACGATGAAAAACCGCGACTTCAACGTCTACATCTGGAACAAGGGTGCCAAACTGGGGGTGAACTTCGGCGGCTTCGACGTGAACATCAACAACGAAGGCAACGCCAACTACTACGACAAACCGCTCGTGTCTGCCAAAGACATCCTCAACGGCACGGCCAAGGTGCCGGAGTCCAAAAAAGACTCTTTGAGCCGCCTTTACGATCTTTTGAAATAACCCAAGAAAGGAAAAACAATCATGAGAGATGTACTCGCCTCGCTCGGCTTAATCGGACTGCTGCTCGGCACAATAGTGCAAGCCCAAAACTCGGATTCCCTCGGCATCGCCTCCGACCAGGCGGCCAGCATGGACAAGCTGGATCAGCTGATGGGCCGCGCCCAGAAGCGGCTGGAGTACATCATGACCAACTTGAATGAGCTGACCGACGGCAACGACAAGAACAACAACTTCGACAACTTCAAAGAGAACCTCGAGGAGTTAAAAAGCATCCGGGATGACATCAAGGATCGGGTGGAAAAAGTGCGGGATCTTCAAGGCCAGAGGATTGCGACTTGGACCAAGGAAGTCTCCGGCATGAACGACAAGGACATGCGGAAGTTGACCAACGACCAGATCGACAAGGCCAAGGCCGACTTCGACGGGCTGGACAAACAGATGCGGGAAATCGGCGGGGATGCCAATGATCTGACGGGTCTTTTGGACGACCTGCAAAAATACTTTGCTTCCTCGTTCAGCTCGGATTCGGTGAATGCCGCCAAGGACCGGATTGAAAAAGCCAAGACTTCGGCCCGGGACATGGTGAAGGATGTGGATGGGCTCCGTGACACCCTTTATAAGAACAAGAAAATCGTGAAGGGAACCAACTCCCAGTAACGGCGAGCCGAGAGCACTTCAGCCGAGGGGCGAGATCACGAGGGTGATCTCGCCCCTCGTGTTTTCGCCGAACTTGGCCGCCGCCTCCGCCGGTGTTCCGACAAAGACCTCCTCAAACTTTTTGGTCAGTTCCCGGCAAACGGCGATGCGCGCCCCGGACGGGAGGAGTTCGGCCGCCTCGGTCAGGGTCCGGACAATGCGGTGGGGGGATTCGAAATAGACGGAAGTGTGGCCGCGTTCGGCAGCGGCGAGCAGTTCCCTTTTGCGGGGGCCCGGCTTGGGAGGCAGAAAGCCGCCGAAATAAAAGGGCAGGGAAGGCAAGCCGCTGGCGACGAGCGCGTGGAGAACGGCAGAGGGGCCCGGGATGATTTCCACCGGAAGGGATTCCCGGCGAGCGGCCCGAATAATTCTTTCCCCGGGATCTGAAATTCCCGGCATCCCGCCATCCGTGACCAGGGCGATGGTCTGACCGGAGCGGAGCCGCTCAAGGATGGTTGCCTCCCGGGAGGATTCATTGAATTTTTGGTAGCTTAGAAATGGTTTTTTGAGCCCAAGATGTTGGAGAAGAAGCCCCGTTCGGCGGGTGTCCTCGGCGGCGATCAGGTCGGCGGCAGCGAGGGCCTCGCGGGCGCGGGGAGATAGATCGGAAAGATTGCCGATCGGTGTGCCCACCACCAGAAGATGACCGGCATTCACGAAGTTCATGCTAGGATTGAGATGAAGATTAAGTAAGTCTGAATGTTTGGGCCGGTGCGGGATGGGGTGCGCGACTCCATCCGCAACTTTTATCGTTCCGCGCAGCTTGCGGGTTGCTGCCGCGCTTGGACTCGAACCAAGAACACCCACATCCAGAGTGTGGTGTGCTACCAATTGCACCACGCGGCAAACGCCCAAACGATACCGGTGGCCGGCCCCTGGATCAAGGATTGGTCGTTTACGTTGACGCAGGCTTGGACTGCTGGATTTCAACGGTGCGGGTGGGGAACGCAAACTTCAAACCAGCCTGGTCGCAGGCTTCCCGGACCACGAGGTGGGCGGTGGTGATGTCCCGCATGAACTCGGTGCCGTTGCGATAAGGAGTCCGGAGAGTGAAGCGGATTTTTTGGGCGCTTTCCCCGAACTCCACAAAGCGGCCGACCGGCTCACCGCCGGCGAATTTTTTTTCCAGTGCTGAACAGACCGCCTGGATGGCCTTTTCCAGCGTGGGCCGGTCGTAGTCATAAAGAAAACCAACCTCGACCGAGAGGAGGGACAGGCCCTCGTTGGAGGTCAGCCGCCTGACCGGATAGTTGACGAGCTGGGTGTTGGGGATGGTGAGAATTTCCCCGGACAGGGCCTCGAGGCGGATGCTGCGCAAGCCGCGCTCCCGGACGAAGCCGTCATATTTCTCAAAGGCAACCCGGTCTCCCGTCCGGAAGATACGATCGGCCAAAATCTCAAAATAGCCGAGGACGTTGGCGAGGGTTTCCTTGGAGGCAAGGGCGAGCGCGCCCCCCAGAAATCCGGCGGCGGTGATGAGGCCGAGGACCCTGACCCCGAGGTTGTCGAGGATGATGACCGCGGCGACGAAGAGGACGATGCCGCGGAAAATCCGGGTCATGACCTTGTGCACCTCGGTGTCCGTGGCGAGTTCCTCTGCAAAAAATCGCTTTCGAAGCGCTCCGACCAGGAGATCTGCCGAGCGGATGGAAGCTCCCACCGCCACAATGATGACGACGAGGTGATAGAAGCCCTGTTTCAACGGCCAAAACCATTTCGGCAGCGTGGTCAAAACATCGAGGCCCTTGTTCAGCGAGGTGTAAAAGAGCATGGAGCCGATGGGCCAACGGAGCACAAACAGCCATTCCATCAGTCCCCCCGGATACTGCCGCTGGAGACGGGTGCAGAGCCAGAGGGCGGCGAAGAAGCCGGCCACGCCCACCCCGACCATGCCCGCAAAGACGGCGATCTGTTCTGGGGTAAGGTGTTGGAGGGCCTGAACCATATGTTCGGCGGCCCGCTCGGGCGGGGGAGCCCCTTCCCAAGGAGCGGGGTTCATTTGGTCCAAAGCCGCCAGGAAGCGTAGATCAGGAAAAGGGCGAAGGCCCGGCGGGCGACCATCTCGGGCACTTTTTGGATGAGAAAAGAGCCTGCGACCGCCCCGATCATGCCGGTGATTGCGCAGGCGAAGGCAATTTTCCAGTCCACGGTGTTGAGTTTCCAGCTGGCAGCGGTGCCGGCGAGGCTGATGGGAATGATCAGCGCCAGGGAGGTGCCCACGGCGACGTGGTAGGGAACGCCGCAGAGGAGGATAAGGGCGGGAACGATAATGGTGCCTCCGCCGATGCCAAACCAACCGGCAGTCATTCCCGCGAGAAGGCCGATTCCCGCGTAAAGAAGGGTCTGACTCGTCATCCGAAGGACTGTTCCCCAAGCCCAGCGGGGTTGGCAAGAGGGATATCCAGCCCGTCCGCAGGCTTGCCAAAGACGAAAGGTTGCCCTTACCTCACTTTTCTATGAAATCACGTATTTTCACCCTTTTATCCCTCTTGATGGCGGTGGTCCTGGCGGGCTGCGCGGTCAAGGACCCCACCAATCCCCGGTTTGTCGTGGCGGAAGGCCGCGGCATCAAGATCACCCGGGCCCAGCTGGACGCCGAGGTCAACAAAGCCCTCACCAATTTCAATCTGTCCCGGGACAAAGTGCCGCCCCCCCAGTTGGCCTCCTTGGAGGTCAATATTCTCAACCAGATGATCAACCGGCAGGTGGCGCTGGCCGAGGCCCGCAAGTCCCCGATGACGAATGCCGCTACCCTCGCCAAGGAGCAGCTGGAACGGATGAAGAAGAACTTCCCGAATGAGCAGGCTTTCCAGGAACAGTTGGCCAAAGCCAAGACGACCGAGGCGGAAATGCTCAAGGAAATCGAGCAGAAGATGGAAGTCGACAACCTCATGCGCGCCCGGGTGGAGCCCAATCTCAAGGCCCCGACCGACGAGGAAGTGCAAAAGTTTTACAATGAAAACCCCAAGTTGTGGCAGCGCAACGAGACGGTTCGCGCCCAGCATGTTCTGGTGAAGGTGGATCCCGGCGCCGATGCGGCCACCAAAGCGGCCAAGAAAAAGGCCGCCGAGGATGCCTTGGCGCGGGTGAACAAAGGCGAGCCCTTTGAAAAAGTCGCGCAGGAAGTTTCCGATGATCCTGGCACCAAAGGTCGCGGCGGCGAACTCCCCCCCTTCAGCAAAGGCCAGATGACGCCCAAGTTTGAGGAAACGGCGTTTTCCACCCCGCCGGGCAAGATCAGCAAGGTGATCGAGACCCCGTTTGGCTACCACTTCATCAAGGTGAAGGCAAAAGAAGCGGCCAAGACCCTCAAGTTGGATGAGGTCAAAAATGAGATCGCCGCGCATCTCCGTCGCCTCAAACAGGGCGAGGCCAGCCGACTGTTGCTGGAGGACCTCCGAAAGGATTCGCAAGTGAAGATCCTGTTGCCGCCTCCTCCGGCACCCGCGCCGGTCACGGCCACCACGCCGCCGGTGCAAGCGCCCGCGGCCACGCCCACTCCGGCCCAACCCGCCAAGAAATAAGGCGACCGGGTTCGCCCGGATGAGCACACCTTCGTCCGTTTCTGCGGGCAAGCCGGAGCCTTTTGCTCCGAAGTTTGATGCCCAAGGACTGATTCCGGCGGTGGCGGTTGACGCGGGCACCGGCGAGGTGCTGATGACCGCCTATATGAATCGCGAGGCCCTGGAGGCCACGCGGCGGAATCGAAAGGCCACGTTCTACAGCCGATCCCGAAACAAACTTTGGGTGAAAGGCGAGACTTCGGGAAATTTTTTAACGGTGGAGGAGATTCGCGTGGATTGCGACCAAGACTGTCTGGTGATCCGGGTGAAGTTGCCCCCCGGGGGAACGGCGTGTCACACCGGGGAAAAAAGCTGCTTTTATCGAAAACTGAATCTTTCAGGACCCGCCGAGCTTGAGCGTCTCTCCTAAGGCCTGCGGCCTGCCGCGGATTTCACCAGCCCCATAAAGACCGGCTCGGCCAGCCCCACCGTTTTTTTGGGGCCGACCAACTTTACTGCGACCAAGCCCTCGGGCGAATCCAGGATGGCTCCAAGGAGAAGAATGTCCGGGGTGTCCTTGGGTGGGCCGCCGGGAACGCCCCCTTTCATGGTGCCGGCCAACTTGACCAGAGTCAGCGGCAAGGCCGTGTCAGTAGAAGCTTCAATCTGGGGGACGTTATCGCGGGAGAGGAACTGCCCCTGCCACCGATCCAGATTGGCTGACACCGTGCCACCGGAACCGGAGGCCAACTTGGTGAAGGTGATCCGAAGAGGGGCTCCGCCTATCTTTTTTTCCAACTGGGCGGCAAGGATGGCGTCTGCGGGTCGGGAGTAGGTCCAGCCCTCCGGACGGTCAAAGCGGACGGAGCCGATCCGGAATGCCAAAGGCTGAGGCGGGTCGGGCAGGGCGTAGGAAAAAACAGCCGCCAGAAACCAAAGGGAAAAAAGCAGAAGGCGTGACTTCATGCCTGCATCCGGTGGGTCCACTCATCGACAGCCACAGGTCGGCAGTGGAGAAGTTTTTCGTACTCGGACTCGATTCTCTGGCTATTCCAATCCGGGTGGTTGGCCTTGAGAAACTGAAGCATCCAAGCGCGGGCGAGGGTGCGGTCCTGCGGGGTAAGCCGGGCAAACTCCCTTCGATACAACAGGCTATTGATCCGGCTGACCACCGGCAGAAACTTCATGGGCGACGCCGGCATCCGCCGGCAACCGCTCCGGCCAAAACCCCGAAGAGGAGAGTCAGAAGCAGGGCCCTAACTCCGCCGCCCACGAATTCGCGGTAGTACGCCGGGGCATCCGATGCGAGGGGATAAGGGACGGCGGTAAACACGGCACCCGGTAGGCTGTAGAAAAAACCGATGAGGGCCCCGGTCCGAAGACGATGGCCAAAGTCCGGCAAAAGGCCGACGAGCAGGCCGATGGAGGCGTACGTGAGAAAAAGGCCGGCAGCGAAAGCGGCGGCGGCAGACCAAGGAAGCCCCTGAAACCAAGGGCCAACGGCTGTCAGAAGGCCGAAAACTGCCCCCGCCATGGTGGCGCGACGATCCAGTTCCATGGAGTTATTTTGGCCGCGCCTGACGGATGGCAGAAAGAAAAAAGCTTGCGGGAAATATCGAGTTTGCCGTGGAACCAGAAAATAAATTTCAAGGGAACTGGACAGTTGCCGCATCCGGCGGGGAACATCGGGACATGGAAAGCGGCACGGACTGGTTAAGCCGACAGGATGAGTTATTGAGGAAGTTGGCCGCGCGGGCGGCAAGTTGTCCCGGCCTGTATCCGGTTCGGGAAGCAGATGATTTTCTCCGGGTCGCCACTGATCACGCGGGGCCGGGCCCGGCTGAGGTTTGTAGAATCCTGGAAGCCCTTTGGCAGCACCCAGAACAGGCCGTCCAGATGAACGCGCAAAGCCTGATTCAACGGGGGAAGGGGTGGAAGGGAATGGGGAATGAAATGCCCCGCCTTAAGAAGGCTCTGTAAAAGTCTATTTTCCGGCAAAACTGGTTGCCCCTGCTGAGAAATTACTAATACATAAGTAAAAAAGCATTTTAAGAATCGCTGGTCATTTGTCGGATGGATGCTCAACTGCTGGTACACCAGACTTATGAGGGACACTATCAGTTCGTCCTCAACACCAACGGATCCTGAGCTGCCTTTTGGCGGCGGAGCTTCTGCCACGGGTAGTTCCTCCGGTGATCCTGAAGTTGTTGTGATTAAGGGCCCGCCCCGTCCCGCGAACTATCCGTCCCCTTTGGAGTCTGCGCAGGAGGAAAAAAACAACATGAATGGAACCACCCCCGCCGCCCTGAATGTCAAACGGAGTATTGATCGCCAACGCAAGGAACAGCGTGCTGTCACCTCGATTTTAAGCGGGGTGGGCTTGGGTCTGTTGCTGATCATCGTGGGCTGCGCTACCTTGTCGGCCTTTGGCGGATATGTGCTTTGGAACCAGATTCAGCAACAGAGCGTGACCGTGGCGCAGATGGAGCAGAAGTTGAACAAGGAAATTGCCGCTTTGCAGGCGCGGGACGCCGAGCTTTCCAGCGGGCTGGAATCGGCCGGTGCCCAGCTGGCCAAGCAACTTTCCTCTCTGGAGCAGATTAAGTCGCAAGTGAATCGCCACGACAAGGATCTGGGAACCGTCCGCCAACGGCTTTCCATGCTGGAAGGGGATTCCGGCGATCGTCGCCGCTAGAAAATGCCTGTGATCAGCCGAGTCGAACTCCGACGGATTGCGCATGAGTGGCGCACCCGACTTCAGCGGGTGCAGCAAATCCTTCAGCCCAGCGAGTGGGCTTTGGATGATTGGAACCGCTTTGCACGGGCCCTGACTCAGATGGTCCGGGCCTACGGGTCTACTTGGAAGGAGGGGGGCAGCACCTTTTGGGATGTGCGTTGGACCCTTCAAGATGGGGGAGAGCTGATTTGCCAAACGGAAGTGACTGACGACAGCCGACAAACGCTTGTCGTGGCGCAGACCGGCGGTTTCGCGGAGGGTTTGGACAACTATACTTGGTTTTATGGCGAGTTTGGCCAGACCGGTGACTTTCTCGGCACCCCATACTGGGTGGATGGGACATGGAAAGAAGCGTTGGCGATGATGATGCTGCCACAGCAGGCCGCCGCCGGCTTTTATTTGAGTGGCGGGAACGTTGGTTCCGCCGCCATGATCGAGGCAAAGGCATCCCACGCCTAAATAAATATCAATCAACAATTTAAGCAGGCTTGAAAAGCCGGCAGGGGTTTGCAATACTAGCATCCTTGAAAGGAGTACGGCGGGGAGTTTCTTGAGTGGCATGCGGATTCGGTTCCCTTGATCGCTATCGATCAGTTCGGATCCATGAAAGCGTGCCCCATTATCCCGCAGACCTAACCGAGATCCAAAGGCATCTCACCAGGGAGTGAAACGAAACCGGCGGCTGAACATCAAGCTGCCCCGTCTCCCTCAACCGGGCGCTGTTCGCCCGGGCGGTCCTCCGGGGCCATCCCTTCCCGCCGTCAGAAAACAACATGAGTCATGATTCCTACCAAGGGCGCCGCTCGAGCGGCGGTCCCCACGAGCGCCGTCGCCGGCGCCACCACCGTCACGGTCGTGGCGGTTTCCGCCACGAATCCCGGCCAAGAGGTCACGCGAAAAGCGGCGGCTTCTGGGGTTGGCTGAAAAAACTTTTTGGCCTCAACGGGGGTAGCTCCCGCCGTGACCATGGGCGCGGAGAAGACCGCCCGATTCGCTCGGAAGGCCAGCCGCGCACCCCGCGGGGTCCCCGGACCACGCCGCCGCAGGAGGTCCTGACCCCGCGTCTCTACGTGGGGAACCTTTCCTACGATGCCTCCGAAAGCGACCTGTTTGATTTCTTCGGCAAGGTCGCGGGCGTGCGGAATGTGGAAATCGTGCGCGACAAGGGATCCAATTCGAAGGGATTCGGATTCGTCGAAATGCAGACTTTGGAAGGTGCTCAGGAGGCGGCCAAGAAGCTGCACGATTCCGAGTTCATGGGGCGGCTGATGATCGTCAACGGCGCCAAGTCGATGGGGGAACGGCCCGAGCGCGGTCCTCGTCGTGACGACCGGGGAGGTCCCCGGGCGGAGATTGAGGAAAGTGAGCGGGCGGGCCGTGCGCCGGGAGATTTTGATTACGACCGGGGCCCGCGTAACCCAAGCTTCGACTAAACAATTAAGGATGCGCCAGGGTGCGCCGGGACTTCCCGCGGGAAGCCCGGCCGCCCTCGGCGAACCAGCGGTTCACCGCCGCCAAATAGGCGCGGGCGCTGGATTCAATCACATCGGTGGCTGCGGCCCGTCCGCTGGAAGGTTCCGATTTGGCATCAAACCGCACGTTCAGACTGACCTCGCCAACGGCATCCTTGCCCTCGGTGACGGCCCGGACTTGGTAGTCCAGCAAATGGCCCTTGAGACCGGTGATGCGGTCGATGGTTTTGAGAACAGCATCGACGCCGCCATCCCCGGTGCCAGTGGCGGAGAGGCTTTTTCGGCCGTGGCGTAGCGTGATCCTGGCCTCGGGCTTTTCCCCGATGCCGCAGGAGACGGAACATTTTTCCAGGGAATAAGTCTCGCGGGCCACTTGGATCTGGGCGCCGACAAGCGAAACAAGATCGTCGTCGTAGACAAACTTTTTTCGGTCCCCGATCTCCTTGAAGCGGGAAAAAACGGCCTGCAACTCGGCCGGTTTGAGGGAGTACCCAAGATGCTTGAGGCGGGAGGCCACGGCAGCCCGGCCGCTGTGCTTGGTGAGGGGAAGCTCGGTTTTGCCCCAGCCAACTTCTTCCGGATCCATGATTTCGTAGGTTTCCCGTTTTTTCAGGATCCCGTCCTGATGAATTCCAGAGCTGTGGGCGAAAGCATTGAGACCGACGATGGCCTTATTGCGGGGAACGGGGAAACTGCAGGCGGCGGAGACCAGGCGGGAAGTGCGGACAATTTCCCGCGTCTGAATCCCGGTCATGAGATCGCCAAAGGAGTCGTGGCGCGTGCGCAGGGCCATGACCACTTCCTCCAGAGCGGCGTTACCGGCCCGCTCCCCGATACCGTTGAGCGTGCACTCCACCTGGCGAGCTCCCGCGAGAACCCCGGCGAGCGAGTTGGCGACGGCAAGACCGAGATCGTTGTGGCAGTGCGTGCTGAAAA
>RFWS01000221.1 GCA_009921985.1 bacterium
TTTATCTTTCAATTGGCACAAAGTGGAACTTAAAAGTTCAACAAACCATGGAGCAAATTCAAAAAGATAGAGTAGTAATTAAGTTTCATGTTAACCCTGATGGAAAAATAACTGATATCAATATTGCAGAAGGAAACCCTGAGGGAAAACTTGCAATAATTAGCAAAGAAGCGGTTGAAGAAGGCAGTTTAGCCTGCGGACAATTTTCCGATGCACTTAAAAAAGAGAAACCCAATGGATTTGACTGGCAGTTGGCTTACCGAATTTATTAATCCGCAATCCCCTACCAATCCTCAGTAAAACCCGTAGTACCCGATTCCCGTAGCTGACTGGTTTCGGGGCAGTAGGGAGATAACTCGTTCGCAGCGAACAGACCTGAGTCCGCACAGCTTATGGCGAATAGGATTTCTGGGGTTGGACCACAAAGACCTGCTTCAGCCCATTCCGTAAACCAAGCAGGTGTTAAAAAAGAGAGAGGCCGGGATATTAATCCGAATTTAATGTCGCGCAGTTTGTGACGGGGCTTTTCGAAGCTTGTTTGTAAAATAAAATACAAGACCTACATGAATCAGAAACGCGATACTGATTCCGAGCCAGTGGAATGCAGGGGTAACCTCGGAATGTCGACCCATGGAAAAAAGTGATAAAATCCCAATAGGAAAAAACAAAAATACCGATGTAAAAAGACCTGGGTTGTATTGTCGCCAACGAAAGCAAGCGAGCAGATGAGTCAGGGCGTTGACCATGCTCAAGTAAACGGCAATCAGGCCGAGGCCCACATGAAAAAAGGACGCCAGCAGAAAAGAGGCAAGATTGATGCCCCAAACTCCCGGTACATTCACCCAGAAAATCTCCGCTGGAGTAATGATCTCTTTTCCGTGACCCACGGTTTGATTTAAAAAAACCGCAAAGCGTCCGGAGACATGCTCCTCCACCTGATGAAGCATGTAAAAAGGGATCTGCAAATAAACCAATCCTAGGGGAAACGACCAAGCGGAATCCAATGCGGGGAATAGGCCCAACAAAAGAATCGCAGCCGGGAAGGTTCCGTAAACCCAGTACATGATCAGGCCTTGCATCATCAAGCGCATGGATCTTCGCGAATCTGGATGATAAAAAGCAAGTACCGTTGCAGGACTTATTTTCGTTGCCCTGCGATCGGTATATTTAGACGGCCTGATGAATTAAAGGGCACTCTTACCTCTTCCGGCTGATCCCTTTCTCCCTTTTGGTGGGAAGCACCGGAAAGGCAGTCAGCTACGAATCAGCGATGGGATTCGGGGTTAGAAACCCGATAGCTCTGAAGGGTTTAGAAGGGATGTAAAGTGTTCAGAGCGATGGGGATAAAGAGGGTATTGGGTATGAGGGGGAAAATGGAAAACGCTATGAAAAACCTAAGAAGGACAAAATAGTATATTCTTATAACTTTAATCATGTGATAAACCAAAAAGATGTTTGGGGCACATAAAAGCAACTTGAGAAAATGAGATCTCTACTTTTGATGCTAATGATCTTTGTGCTTCAAGTAGC
>RFWS01000222.1 GCA_009921985.1 bacterium
GCGGTTGTGACACAGGCGCAGCTCAATTCGACTATTGACCGATTAAATACGATTGTAGGTAATTTTTCAGCAGTTTTTGTCGGCCAGATACTTCTTTGGCCGGTTAACTCGGGTCTGCCTGATCCATCGCCGATAGCCCAAGGCCATAGGGAGGAAACCACAAAAAACGGAAAAAGATGCGGTCGTTTGAAACTTTTTTTAAAAACCCTGTAGTTCCGGTTTCTCGTGGACGTGGACGTGAACGTGAATGAAGGCTGAAATCTTGATGCTCCCGTTCACCTTCACCTTCACGAAAGCTTTTACCCTGAATCCCTTAATCCCTTCCCTTCAATCGCCTCATAGTCCGCCCAATCTCTAAGGTCGTAATGCCACCATTCATCCGGCACGCCGGAGAAGCCGGCGTTAAACATGGCGTTGCGCAGGATCCGGGCCCGTTTCGCCGCCTCCTTCGGCACATCGGAAAAATCCTCATCTGCCCTGGCATTAAACTCATCGAAATCACTGGGCATTTCGAGGATCCTGCCGTCCCGATCCGCCAGGGAGATATCCACGCTGGTTCCCCGGCGATGCCGGCTGATCTTGGAGGGGGGCGTGAGGAATTTTCCGTCCGGCCTGGCTTTCCAAAGCTCCTTTTGGGCTGAAGCCGGTCGCCACGCGTCCCAGATCACCAGACGGTACCCGTGCCCCTCCAACTCCCGGGCCACCCGCCGAAGCTTCCGGATGGTCTCCTCGCGAAGATAGGCCTTGGCCTCGGAATACAGGGATTTTCCCGTAATGTTGTTCGTGCCCGCATAACGCAGATCCAGCACCACGCCGGGCACATTTTCCGGGCTCACCTCCACCAGCCGCTCGTCGGCGCTGGCCACGACCGTCGAAGCGAGAAGAAGAAGCACCCAAGGCATCGATTGAAAATACGCAGATTGGCGGCTCATCGGCCGATGAGGATCATCAGCCCTACCGAAGATTTTTGCTTCCCGCCCGTAAACCGTGATTTATACCCACCGCATGAACAAGCTCCTTCTGACAACGCTGATGCTCGTCCTCACCGCTACCCTCCTGCCCGCCTCCGATACCGCCGAGCGGGCCCGGGAAATGACCACCAATCTGGAAAAGATCGAAGCCCTGATCGACAAGACGATGAAGGAACTCCGGGAAGCGGTCGATCAGCTGAACCGTATTTCCGCGGAATCCGACAAGCCCCGTGACGCCTATGAGGACTACACGGACCAGCTCAAGGACTATAAAGATGTCCAGGAAACCCTTTCCGACCGGATCAACCGCTTCCGCACCGTGGCGGACGCTCGCTTCAAGGACTGGGAAAGCGATCTCTCCAAAATGGAAGGGGATCTAAAAAACATCAGCCAAGACCGGATGAACAAGGCCAAAAAGGAGTACGAGAACGTGGACAAGAAAGTCCGGACCATCGGTGCCAAGCTGACCAAAGCCGTGGACAAACTGCAGGAGGTGCAGACTTATTTCACCACGGAACTGAACGCCGCCTCCATCCAGGCCGCCAGTAAGGTGACCGA
>RFWS01000223.1 GCA_009921985.1 bacterium
CACGAGGGTTCGATTCCCTCCAGCCGCAAATTGTCAGTCAACGACTTACACAAAAGTAATTGTTAGTGCTACCTGGAAGGCCTTTTTTGAACTCTCAGAGTGAGGGAATCGAACCCGCCGCTTGCGCGAAAAGCACCGCGAGGATTTTCAAACAATTAATGCGGTTTTTGCCTCAGCCTCCCTTTCATTTTTCCGGTTTCCCTTTTTTGCCGGCGGGATGAAGCAAGACATCCGCCGCTTCTAAAAAAAATCTTCAAGCTGCTTGGGTTTAACTACTTTTTCGCCAAGCCCCTTTTTGAAAAATATTTTTTGGGTATTTCGGTCTATTTTCAGGCCATCGATGAAACCTTCCCGGTAATCAGTCGGCCCGCGGTGCGATAAAACCCCGGTCCAACTACCGGCAGGAAGCAAGGGCTCGGTTTCCCATTTTTCAGCGTGCACACCCTAGCCCCGTAAATGTCCCAGGGGGACGGTTAGGATGTTTTTTAAAAGATGGGTTCTGCCTTCAGCTATAAATGCACAAATCCTGATTACTCCTATGAGGCCACCGTATCGGGAGGCAAGGATTGTGGCTTTTGTGGAGAGGTCGAGTCGATGGTGTGTCTGGATTGCAGGGAGTTGATAGATGTCCTGACTGCACCTGCGCCGGACCTTAAACCCATTGAGCCGAGGTGTGACAAGTGCAAGGTCCAAAACCTAAGAAAATTCTATCCCGGCAGGACCCGCTGCCCCAAGTGCGGGGCAAGACTCCGGAAGGACCCCAACTCGGATGTTCTCTGGGACTAATTATGAGCCGACTCATGAGCCGTTCGTTAGGCAACTCTGGGGGTAGAGCCCCGCCTTCTCAGGATCTGGGGGGTGGTGGAGGGGACGAGGGTGAGAAGGTGTTTTTCGATGATGGGCAGGTGAGGGTGACGGAATCTCTGGTCACGATTGGGCATCCTTGGAACAAGGCCTTTGCGGTTTCCCGAATCCCTAAAAATAAAACACTTACGTCTAATCTAGTTGACTATCAACGACTTAAAATGTGACCCGGACCGACCTCTTAGACCAAAAATAGCCCAATTTTTTCTCAGGAGTATAAAAACGAGTATTAAAATCGACTCATTACGACTTCGAGGTGCCTTCAAAATTTAGGTTAACCAAACTTTTCAAATCGATTTTTGAGATCGGCATGAGAAATGACTCAACACTACAAACCTCCCAAATCTCGGAGTTATTGCTGTTGGGATTCGGATCCAAGAAATCTGGTTATTTGTTCTTAAGGGCATTTTCACCAAAAAATCTAGGGATTTTCGGCCTATTTATTTCGCTCGCCCGGTAGAATCGTGGCGGATTGCTGGTCAGATTTTTTTTCTAAAAAGGTTATTTTAAATCTATTTAACGTGGCAGTTTTGAGAGAGTGGATCTTGCGGAAAAATGTGACTAGAAACTCTGCAAGGAGGGTTAGCAAGTTGATTTCTAACTTAAATCAGAATCTCAATCTTTCAGCGTCTAAAAAATTCGGAGCGGAGACTGGTTACCCCGC
>RFWS01000224.1 GCA_009921985.1 bacterium
AAAAGGATGCGGTCTTTTTTTACTTTTTTATTTTTTCGGACCGGTGATCCTCTAGCCACCCCGCAAAAAATCATCCTACTTTCACAGGGAAGCAGGACGGTCAAAATAGCGCCCTTGAACTACTCCCTCGGCTTCTGGTTCTTTGCCCGGCTGACCGGGCTTTCTTACTTCTTTGCTTTTCTTTCCCTCTACTTCCAGATTCCCGGCCTGATCGGAGCCGACGGAATTCTCCCGGCACAAACCATGCTTTCCCAAGGCTGGAGAACTCTCGGCCCTGGAGTGCCATGGATGCTCCCCTCCATGGCCTGGATCTTCGGCGCCAGCGATTCCTCTCTGGGTTTTCTCGCCTTGGCGGGATTAGTTGCCTCCATGCTCCTTGCCTTCGGCCTCCTTCGACCGCTTTCTGCCGCCCTCGCCTGGCTCTGCTGGCTTTCTTTCGTCAACATCGGGCAAGACTTCCTCTCCTTCCAATGGGACACACTTCTCCTCGAAGCCGGCTTCCTCGTCATCTTTTTGGAAAAACCGGGCCTGCCTTCTGCCGCCCCAGGTCGCGATGTCCCGCCCACACTCCTCCGCATATCCGCCTGGTTTCTCATCTTCCGCCTCATGCTCAGCTCCGGCCTCGTTAAACTTCTCAGCGGCGACCCCACCTGGGCCGACCTCTCCGCCATGTCGTACCACTTCTTCACCCAGCCCATCCCCAACCCACTCTCCTGGTTTGTCCACCAACTTCCCGGCTCCTCTCTCGCCACTTTGGTCACGCTGATTACGGAACTGATCATCCCCTTCGCCGTTCTCATCCCCGACCCTCGGAGCCGCCTCATCGCCGGCACCTCTTTCCTTGGTCTCATGCTCCTCGTCGCCCTCACTGGCAACTACGCCTACTTCAACCTCCTTACCGCCGCCCTCTCCCTTACCCTCATCGAAAACCGCTACTGGCCCCGTCCCGTCCATCTCAAAAAAATCCCGCTCCCTTGGATCCCCATTCCTTGGCGCCATCTCTGCTCCCTCGCCGCCGTCCTACAACTTTCCCTTGCCTTTCCCATGCTCCTCGTCACTGCCGGACTCTTCCCCCGCGTTGGCGTACCCGTCTTTAACTCTTGGGAAAGAATTTTCGCCCCTTGGCACCTCACCTCCGGCTACGGCCTTTTCGCCGTCATGACCGTCCGCCGCCCCGAACTCGTCCTCGAACACAGCCGGAACGGCACCGACTGGCAGCCTCTCCTCTTCCGCTACAAGGCCGGACCGCCCGACCGCATTCCACCCCAGATCGCCCCCCTCCAGCCCCGGCTCGACTGGCAAATGTGGTTTGCCGCCCTCTCTGCCGAACGCGGCCAACTCCCCGGCTGGTTCTCCGAATTCGTCAAAAAACTCCGCGCCGGATCCCCCGTCGTCACCGGCCTTCTCGCTCCCGGCCAGCCCACCCTCTCCCCCGACACCTACCTCCGCATCCGGCTCAACCAGTACCGCTTCACTACCCCCACCGAACGCTCCGCCACCGGGCACTGGTGGCACATCACCCC
>RFWS01000225.1 GCA_009921985.1 bacterium
ACCTTGGCGGTCGCCGGGCTTAAGCCGAACGTGATGGTCTGCGGGGCCTTGTTGACTGTGACCACCTGTTGGACCGGGGTGGCCGCCGCCCAAGTCGAATCCCCACCTTGGTTGGCCGTCAGCACGGTGGTGCCAGCCCCGACTACGGTCAGCAGATTATTGGAACTCACCGCGATCACAGAGTTTGAGGAACTCGTCAGGGTTACGGGATTTCCCGAGGTGGCCGAAACTGTGGCCACGGGGGCCGATTCTCCGTAGGTCAGACTGTTTTTGGAGAGGGTGAAGTTGATGGTTTGCGGAAGATTGGTCACCACCAGGCTGTTGATGGAGACATCGTCAATGCCCAATGCCAAGGGCTCGCTGGAGGTGGTCGCCACCGTCCAGCGCAGCCAGAGATCCTGGTTGGTCCCCACGTTCAGGTTACTCAAGGTGACCGTGTTAGTCGTGCGGTAGGAGCTTGAGTAGCCATTGAGATTTACATAAGAAGTTGAGTTGGTCGTGGGAGGGGTATAGGTGAGCTGAGAGGTCCAAGTCCCGGTTTTCAGGGCGGCGGCGTTAATCTGGGAGGCAAAGGTAAGAGTGGTGTCGCTTTTGCCCGAGGTGGTGGCGGAGTATTGCTCAATCACATAAGTCACACTGCAGCCATTGAGTATTTTACCGGTACCGTTTTTGAGCCTTAACCCCATGTAGATTTTGTTATTTGTCCATGGAAGACCACCGAATGCTCGATCATTGTTTCCGTTGTTTCCCATGCTGAGGACTCCAGATTGAGACTCAGGAGGGGGGGTGGTCAAAATAGCACTCCCACCGGGATTCAACGTTCGGTAGCCGAGAAACCCCTGATCCATAGTGCAATACCATCCCTCAAAAGACGTGCCCCCATTTGTTGCACCATTCGTGGATCCATCTGCCCAAGGGGCATAATTACTGGCCCTGACACTGTACGAGCTTCCGCTTTTTTCTAATCCGTCGAAATTTTGACCGTAAGAGAAACCGGATGTTATGTTCAAAAAGCTAGATGGCTTGGCATTGACCGTGACGGTCGCCGACGAGGTGGTCGAACCATAGATATTCAAGGCCGTCACTGCATAAACCCCGCTTTCGCCTGTGGAGGCAGGAATGAAGATGTAGGTGGAATCGGTGGCGCTGGGGATCGTCACCCCGTCCTTGGTCCAAGAATAGGTCGGGGCGGGAGAACCGGTAAAAGCCGCCGAAAGCGTCACTGTGTCCCCCACATAGACCGAAGAGGACTTCAAGGCAGAGGCCAGAATCGGAGCTGCGCTTACCGCTACTGTGGCCGCCGCACTGGTGCTGGTTCCGAAAGCGTTGGTCACTTCGCAGGTGTAGGTTCCCGCATCGCTCAGCCCGGCCGCCGCAATGACCAGGTTTGGCCCAGTGGCTCCGACCAAGGCCACCCCATCCCTCTTCCATTGATAAGTCACCCCAGTGGAGCCGTCCGTGGTAACCGAGAGGCTCAGGGCGGCGCCAAGGTTGAGGGACT
>RFWS01000226.1 GCA_009921985.1 bacterium
GAGGTCGAAATCAACCGCCCCTACGGGAACCCTGCCGGACGAAACCTCCGGATGGTCTTCAATGAACCGATGCTCCACGCCTTCCAGCCCTACAGCGGGAAAGATCTGGCCCATCAAATCGGATTTTTTATGAGGGTCTTTGACCTTTCCCCGCCCCTCGATCCGGAAGATCAGGTCTGGCTGTGGAAAGAGTTTTTCTCCCTCGCCGCTTTTGTCGCCGCGCTGTTTGCGGTCATCCCACTGACGCGGCTTCTCCTCACCGGTCTTCCCTTTTTTCATCCCCTGATCCATCCGGTTCCCGAGGCTCCTCCCCGCCCGGTCGGTCGCGCCCGGATTCTTTTTTGGATTCTTTTCCTGGCGGGGGCGGTGTTTGCCTGTGTTTCCTACATTCCCCTCACGGAACTTTCCCAAAAACTGTTTCCCGAGGCGGCGAGCCGCCAGACCACCTGGTTCTTCCCCCAGAGGATGAACAACGGGGTGATGCTCTGGGCCTTGGCCAACGGCCTCGTCGGGTTCGGACTCTTTTTCCTTGGCCTCCTTTTTCAGGGAAAAAAGCCCTCCACCTCCTCCCTCGGCATGGATCTGGCACCCCGCGAATTCATCCGAGCCTTTCTTCTGGCCACCAGTGTCTTCGTTTTTTTTTACGGCGTGCTGTTTGTGGTCTATCGCATCTTCCACGTGGACTACCGGTTTCTTTTTCTGGGAGTACGCTTGTTTCAACCACCCCTGCTTCTCCTGATGGCCGTCTACGCGCCGGTCTTTTTTGTCTTTTTCCTGTCCAACTCCCTGCGCGCGAACCTCGCCCTCCGTTTCTCGGGAACTCCCGCGTGGCGCAGTCTGCTACTGGCGGCTTTGGGTAATTCGCTCGGTCTCTTTCTAATTCTCTTCGTGCAGTACTGGACTTTTGCCACCACGGGGGTGGTCCGCTGGACGGAAGGGTGGCTTTACGTGAATCTGCTCTTCGGTGTGGTCCCGGTGATGTTCGTACTACCCTACTTTCACCGATTTTTTTACCTGATGACGGGCCGGATTCTTCTCGGCCCCCTCATTACGTGCATGATCTTCATCATGATTCTTCTGTCCAATACGGTCTGCTACCTGCCGCTCTAGTCTGAACCATCCGTCTTTATTTCGGGCAGTTGCCGCAGCCCTTGCCACCGCCTTTTCGGAAGATTTTCCACCCCAAATAAAAGGCGGCGACCAACACGGCCCCCGCCACGGCCCAAATCTGCCAGTTGCCCATCTCAGGCCCCCAATGCGCGCCCGACAGCCTGGACCAGCCAGGCACCGGTGTAGGCCAGGCCGGCCATGTACAGCATCATGAACGCCGGCCACTTCCAGCTGCCCGTCTCCCGCCGAACCACCGCAACGGTGCTCAGGCACTGCAACGCGTAGACATAAAACACCAAAAGGGCCACACAGGTCAGCGGGGTGTAGATCATCGAGCCATCCGGCCACGTGGCCGCCCGCATCGCGTGGATCAACCCCTCCTCTTCCCCG
>RFWS01000227.1 GCA_009921985.1 bacterium
CGCGTTCACCGGCAGGCAATCCTTGATGAAGGTCTTTTCCAGCTCGACCGCTTGCGCCATCGTCTGCCGCAACTCCTCCTTAAACTCCTCGTCCCAGATCTCGCGGTTTTCCTCCACCAGATCCATGAACAGGTTGCGGAACACCTCGATGTGGTTGGACTCGTCCCGCAGGGTGTAACGGAACATTTGCCCGATCCCCGGGAACTTGTTTTGCCGGTAGAGCGACAACACCATCCCGAACAGCCCGTAGAACTGCGTCCCCTCCATGCACTGCCCGAACACGAACATGTTCTTGGCCAGGAGCTTCTTGTTCTCCGGCTTTGTCAGATCCAGGTCGCGCCGCAAATCCTTGGATATTCCGGTCACGAATTCGTTCTTCTTCACGATCGACTGCACGTCCTCAAACATCGCCTCACACTCGTGCGGATTGATCCCCAGCGAGCTGATCATGTAGAGCAAGGAATCCGCGTGGATGTTTTCCTCATGGGCGTGCCGGCCCAGCACCAGCTTCAACTCGGGGGCTGTCACCAGCTCCCGCACCACGTGCTGGATGTTGTCGCCGACGATGCCCTCGGCGGCTGAGAAATACCCGATCCCCATCCGGATGATCCAACGCTCCACGTCGCTCACCGCTTTCGCGTCTTTCCACTGCTCAATGTCCTTGCCCATGCCGATGTCCTCAGGCTCCCAGTGGTTGGCCTTCATCTTGCGGTAGAGGTCGTAGGCCCACGCGTACTTCAGCGGCAGCAGGTTGAAGGTCATTGTCTCCTTGCCCAGGATCACCCTCTTGCCCGCAAAGGCGGCTTCGGCCTTCTTTTTATCAAGGACGAACTTGCGTCCTCCCACCGTGAATTCGGTCTGCATCATGATTTTTTCTCCGTTAAACGGCCTTAGGGAAACGCGTCGGCACCGCCACCGCCAAGGTCGTGATTTTGGTGATTTTTACGCGGAATTGCGTAAATTCCTTTCCTAGCCGACTGCACCATTGAGTTGTGGTGGATTTGTTCAAGAGAACTAGGAATAGTATGTGCCAAGGGCCTGTCAACCCCCTTCCCTAAATTTTTTTTATCCATGCGGATATTGCTTAAATAAAGGCAAATAGGTGCCCTTTCCCCTAGGAAAAATCACCTTGCCACTAGCCTCGAGTTATTCACGGCCACGGGTTCCCCCTTTAACCCGACCCCTTCCCTGCCATCAAAATGTCACATTTTTTGAAACTCTACTGAATCCCCGCATGTTCAGTTTTTATCACCCCTACTGCGGAACACGGCAACTCGGCCCTCCATGTTTTTTGTGGTATTTCTGATGATACTCCTCCGCTTTCGTATAGGGCCCAGCCAGGTCGACTTCCGTCACGATGGGCCGGGGAAACTTCTTGGCCGCAGCTAGATTGAGGATCACTTTCCGGGCGGCCGACTCCTGCTCCGGCCGCGTGAAGAAAATCGCCGACCGGTACTGGTCTCCCACATCCGGCCCCTGCCGGTTCATCGTGGTCGGATC
>RFWS01000228.1 GCA_009921985.1 bacterium
GGCACCTGGGAGATCACGGTTTCTGGTGCAAACACACCAACTATGAACAGGCGACCCGGATCCCCATCCTCATCAGCGGTCCGGGCCTCGCCCCAGGTCAACGAACCTCCTCCCTGATTGAGACCGTCGACCTCTACCCGACCCTGCTGGAGTTGACCGGTCAGCCTTTGCCGGGAACGGGCATTGCGGGAATCGAGTTGGAAGGCAAAAGTCTTGTGCCGATCCTCAAAAATCCGGCTCAGAAGGTGAAAGAGTACGTGCTGCACGCCTATCCCCGCTCGGAAAAACAGGAGGAGGGGGGCAAGCGCAAGTTGATCGGTCGGGGGGTGCGCAACGACCGGTATCGGCTGGTGGAGTGGAAGGAACCGGGGACCCCGTCGGATAAAGCGGTGATCGAGTTGTACGATTACGAAACCGACCCCCTCGAGAAGAAGAATCTGGCCAAGGACCGTCCTGAGGTGGTGACGGAACTCCGGGCCATTCTGGACAAGCTCCCCGAGGCCAAGCCGCAGCAGAGTGATGAGGGATCGCCGGAGTCCGGCTACGAAAAAAAAGAAAAGAAGAAAAAAAAGAAGGATAAAGCAGACGGAGAGTAAACTCAGGAAGTTCTTCGATGAAAAAACATTTAATCGTTTTATGGATCGTTGTGATGGGGGGGATGGGATGGACTGAGGAAGCGGCGACCTCCAAGCCTGTTTCCTCCGGCAAACCCAACATCATCTTCATTCTTTCGGATGATTTGGGACAGGACATCCTGCACTGCTTCGGTTCCGATCAGTACCAGACGCCCCATTTGGATGCATTGGCGACCGGGGGGATGAAATTCACGCACACCTACGCCGCTCCGCTTTGTGGTCCCTCGCGGGCGCTGATCTTAACGGGAAGGTATGCCTTCCGCACCGGGGCGACCAACCAGGACAAAACGGGTCAGTTTACCCCGGAGCAGGAGACGATGATGCCGAAGATCCTGAAGCCGGAGAGCTATGTTTCCGCCATGATCGGAAAGTGGGGGCAGTTGCCGCTCATGCCCTCCGATTTCGGCTTTGACGAATATCTGACCTTCAAGGGAAGCGGCATCTATTGGAACACCCAACCCAAGGGGAAAGAGTACACCCTCAATGGCAAGCAGGTGGCCTTGAAGGATAAGGAGTACATGCCGGACCTGATGCACAAACTGGTGGTGGACTTCATCACCCGCAACCGGGAAAAGCCGTTTTATATCTACTATTCGATGTCCCACATCCACGCGGATATCCTACCGACACCGGACAGCCAAGAGGGGGCCAGCGACAAAGAGCTCTACGCGGATAACATTGCCTACCACGACAAGTTGATCGGGCAGTTGGTGGCGGAGCTGGAAAAACTGAATCTACGCGAGAAGACCCTGATTGTGTATGTCGGTGACAACGGAACGGCCAAAGGCGGGGCGGCCATCTCCACGGTGGGCGGGAAGAAAATCTACGGGTCGAAGGGATCGATGTTTGAGGGGGGAAGCTTGGT
>RFWS01000229.1 GCA_009921985.1 bacterium
TTGACTGATGAGCAACTGGTTGATATGTTAAAGGTTGTAGGGTTTGAAGGAAAGGCTTTAAGGTCTGCTTGTGCTATTGCAAAGGCAGAATCTAATGGACGTCCTCTTGCTTTTAATGGCAACGTAAAAACTGGAGATAATTCTTATGGTGTGTTTCAGATCAACATGCTTGGAGAACTTGGATCAGATCGTAGAGATAAGTTTGAGTTAGATTCAAATGCTGAGTTATTAAACCCAGTAGTGAATGCTCAAGTTGCTCTTCATATGACAGATGGTGGAAAAAACTGGTCTGCCTGGACTTCCATAAATGGAAAAAGGTATAAAGAGTGGTACAACAAGTATCCATGTAAATAATGTTTAAATAAAAATACCCCTTAAGAAAATATCTTAGGGGGTATATTTATTTTTAAATTATTTTATGCTGGAGTTTCTTCAGTTTCTTCTGTTGGAGGATCTATAAATACTCCACCAGAATACAACTTTCCAATTTCACATGTTCCATCCTCTAGAGCAACAAAAACACAATTAGATCCTGTAACTGTTTCTGCTATCTCTAATGAATTTGCAACAATTAGATT
Source organism: bacterium (assembly GCA_009921985.1). GTDB lineage: Bacteria > Verrucomicrobiota > Verrucomicrobiia > Methylacidiphilales > Verrucolacustridaceae > Verrucolacustris. Next base: position 579 of record RFWS01000229.1, read on the forward strand.
ACTAACAATATTACTGCTATCTAACACTGCATATTTTTTCATTTTTACTCCTTATGCGTAAATAAGAATAAAACCAGAACTAGCAACGCCAACGTCTCCAGTTGGTCCAGTTGTAGTTGTTCCAGATACTCTTGCTATTGCACCTGATGGAGAACCAGTTGGAAGGCTTGTATCATATGTTCTTGTTCCAGTTGCACCAGTGTTTGTTCCACCATAACGAGTATCATAATTACCACCTGTTGAACCTGTAACTGATATTGAACCATCAAAACTTGTAGTTCCAGCAGTTGTTCCGCTTTGCGAATTAGTAACACCGCCTGCTCCAATAGTAATTGTTGCTGTTGATCCAGGAAGAACCTCTACAAAACCTCCTGCTGCAATGGATGCCCCAGGTTGGGCGTTACCTTGATTTGATGCACCACCACGAGAACCTACTACTGTTACAAAAATTTTGCTTACTGTTTGGGGAATAACAAAAGTTCCACTAGATGTCGCTTTACCAATATGTCTTAGTGGTGGATTAAAAAATTGTCCTGTAGCCATTATGAGATCTCCGATCCGAATAAGTTAAACGCACATGTTCCTGCTGTATCATAAACTGTAACAACATCTGCTGCGCCTAGTGTTATACCAATTGTAAATTGTGCTGTTCCATAACCTGGAATAGTATTATTATATACTAAGTAGTTCTTGTCTTCAAGACTTGCTCCTGCTGGTCGTATTGCAACCCTAATTGTTGTTAGATCATTTGTTAAACTAGACACAGTTAACGTTGATACAACTGCTTGAGTAGCGGACGGTACAGTGTAAAGCGTTGTTGCTGTTGCTGCTGTTGGCTTTGCCTGTCCTAAAACTTTGTATGTTGTTGGCACTTATGCTCCCATCATTAACATTACCTGGGTTAAGACATCTGGTGCCTGTT
>RFWS01000230.1 GCA_009921985.1 bacterium
TACTCCCTCTGGTCCGCCATCGGGCTGAGCATCGCCGTCTCCATCGGCTACGAACGCTTTGCCGAGCTCTTGGCCGGAGCTCATGCCATGGACGAACACTTCCTGAAAACTCCCGCGGAACAAAATTTGCCCATGACCCTCGCCCTCCTTGGAATTTGGTACAACAACTTCCACGGGGCCCAGACCCACGCGATCCTCCCCTACGACCAATATCTCCACCGTTTCCCCGCCTACTTCCAGCAGGGAGACATGGAGAGCAACGGCAAACGCGTGGACCGCGAGGGAAAGCCAGTCAGTTGGGACACCGGTCCGATTATCTGGGGCGAGCCCGGCACAACGGCCAGCATGCCTTCTATCAACTGATCCACCAGGGCACGAAGCTGATCCCTTGCGACTTTCTCGCCTCCGTGGAGACCTTCCACCCGATGGGCAAGCACCACGATATCCTCCTGGCCAACTTTTTCGCCCAGACCGAGGCACTCATGAAGGGTAAGACCGAGGCCGAGGTCAGGGGCGAACTGGAAAAAGAGGGTCTCAAGGGCGAGGCGCTGGAAAAAATTCTGCCCCACAAGGTGTTTCCGGGCAACCGCCCCACGAACTCCATCCTCGTCCAGCGGTTCGACCCCAAGACCCTTGGTGCTCTCATTGCCCTTTACGAACACAAGGTCTTCGTCCAGGGAGCGGTCTGGAACATCAACTCTTACGACCAGATGGGCGTGGAGCTAGGCAAACAGTTGGCCAAAAAGATCGAACCGGAACTGGAAAAACCAGGTGCGGTCACCTCTCACGACTCCTCGACCAATTTACTGATCAACGACTACAAGCGCCGCTCCAACCGCGGATAGTCTTTACCTCAAAATCCTCTCTCCCAGCCACGCCAGCACCAATCCTCCCCCCACGCTGGCCACGATGTAGGACCAGGCGATTACCCCCTCTCCTCGCTTGAATAGGTACATCGTCTCCATCCCGAAGGCCGAAAAGGTCGTGAATCCCCCCAGAAAACCGGTGACCAAAAAATATCGCAGGGACACTCCCAGCATCGTCCGATCCTCCACCCAGCCATAAATCATTCCGATCAGCAAACAGCCCAGCCAGTTCACCCCCAGGGTGGCCCAGGGAAACTTGGCCGACGGATGGTGATGCACCACCCACGCCCCGGCGGCGAAACGCAAAAATGATCCCGCCCCGCCCCCCACCATCACCGCCGCCGCATGTTTCCAAAATTCCGGATTCACATATCCACTTTCCCCCAAGCCCCCGATTCCCCCAATCCAAAACCCGCTTGTGGTTCTTGGGGCGGAGTTGTTATACATTTGTATAACAAATGCTTTCCTACGCCCCCCTCAACATCCGCTCCCACTACAGTTTTCATGACTCTCTTCTTCCGATCCGGACGTTCCTTGAGCGGGCGGCGGAACTGGGCCTCCCTGCGGTGGGTCTCACCGATCCGAACCTCCATGCCGCGGTCGAATTCTTCCTCGCCGCCCGGGAAGCCGGGA
>RFWS01000024.1 GCA_009921985.1 bacterium
ACCACCAGCAGACGATCCCGCACGACACTCTCCCGTGCGATCGTCCCCCGACGACTCCCGACCAAAGCGCACCGCAGCGTCCCGCCATCCAAACGTCTTCCCAGATGATCGGAAAATCCCGCCAACACACATCTCCGTAGCTTCTCCCCCGTGGCCGGTTTCTCCTCGGCTTTCAGCCCCATCCCTTGGGCCATGTGCAACAACCGGTCACGGACCGCCGCCGCCTCCCGGGCCGCCCCGCCGTGAATCCCCATCCGGCCGCAGGCCCCGGGATGGAACCTCTCCTTTTCCGCGTACCGCAACGCCCGCAGCCAAACAAACAGATCACTCTCCTCCTCCGCCTCCCAAAGGATTTCCGCACCCTCCCCTTTTCGACCGGCCATTCTTTGCAAAAGTGGTCGACCCGATACCAGGGCGGCGATTCCGGCCGCCCCCCGCAAACATCCCTGATCTCCGGCCTCGATCAGCATCCGTGCCAATCGCGGGTGCACCGGCCATCCGGCCATCTTCTTTCCGGTCGAGGTCAGTTTCCCCCCGGGTCCCTCGGTGGCCCCCAGATCGGCCAAGAGCTTTTCCGCTCGTTCGACGGATTCCCTCTCGGGTGGATCCACCCAACGAAAATTCCCCAGCCGCCCCGCTCCGGCTGCCGCCAGCACCAACGCCACTTCGGCCAGATCCAGCCGACGCACCTCCGGATCCTCCGCTTTGGCCCGTTTTGACCAGTCCGCCTCCGTCTCCAGTCGCACGCAGACTCCCGGGGCCGTCCGGCCTGCCCGCCCGGCCCGTTGCGCCGCCGAGGCGTGGCTGATCCTCTCCACCAACAGGGTCTCCAAACCGCGCCGCGGATCGTATTTGGCGATCCGCGCCAGTCCCCCATCCACCACCGCCTTCACCCCGTCCAGCGTCAGCGAGGTTTCCGCCACGTTCGTCGCCACCACCACTTTGGGTCGGTCGTATCTCTGCAAAGCGGCATCCTGTTCCGCCGGCGGCATCTCCCCGTGCAGCGCCAGCACCACCGCTTCTTTTTGCCCCAACCTCGACTCCAGGTCCCGCCGGCATCGGTTGATCTCGTAGGCCCCGGGCAGGAACACCAACACATCCCCCCGGCCATCCCGTACCAGCCTCTCCGCTTCCCGCGCCGCCACCTCCGCCACCGCCGACCCGGTCAGATCCTCCCGTTTGGGCAGGTAGCGAATTTCCACCGGATACATCCGCCCTTCGGACCTCAACACCCTCGCCCCGATGCTTTGGGCCAGCTTCTCCGTCTCCAGCGTGGCCGACATCACGATCAAAATCAGGTCCGGCCGTGCGGATTCCTGCAGGTCCAAGATCCGACCCAGGGTCAAGTCCCCGTAGAGATGCCGCTCATGAAACTCGTCACACAATACGGCCTGAACGCCCTCCAGCTTGGGCCGGGTGATCATCTGCCGGACCAACACTCCTTCCGTCACAAACCGGATCCTCGTTTTGGCCGAGGTCAGATCATCCAGTCGGATCGTGTATCCCACCTCGGCCCCCAATTCCACGCTTCTCTCCTCCGCCACCCGCTTCGCCAACATCCGCGCCGCCAAACGCCGCGGTTGCAGAATCACCACCTGCCCCGTCTCCCCGAGGCAACCCCCATCCAGCAACATCTGGGGGATCTGGGTCGATTTGCCCGATCCCGTCGGCGCCTCGATCACCAACCGCCGCTGACCCGCCCGGATCGCCTCCCCCAGCGGTCCCCGGATCTCTTCAATCGGCAATTTCATCACCATGCCGTGACTTTATCCATCCGGCTCGTAAAGGTAATCGTAAACGTCAACGACGATTCCCTATTTTCTGTCTACGAACTCCTCTCTTCCAAAAAAGCTTCGCCATCTCCTTTCCACCCATCGACAATCCCGGCATGTCTTCCGGGAAAAAGGACGGTTGGGGATCTTCCCTCGGAGTCATCCTGGCCGTCACGGGCAGTGCCGTCGGCTTGGGCAACTTTCTTCGCTTTCCCGGTCTCGCCGCCAAATATGGCGGCGGCGCCTTTCTGATCCCTTACTTCCTCGCCCTGCTTTTTCTCGGTCTGCCCATTGCCTGGTCGGAGTGGGCCATGGGCCGCTACGGAGGCCAGCGCGGCTTCAACTCCTGCCCGGGGATCTTTCGCTCCATCTGGAAAAGCCGCTTGGCCCCTTACTTCGGCGTCCTCGGCCTGATCGTCCCCGTGGTTATCTATATGTACTACCTGTTTATCGAATCCTGGTGTCTTGGCTACGCTTGGAAATACCTCACCGGGGGCATGAATCTCGGATCGGAAAAGTCGGCCTACACCAATCACTTCACTACTTACGTCGGCCTGACCGCCGATGGCGCCTTCTTTCACCAGGGGATGGCTTTACCTGTGATCTGTCTTTTGGTCTGCATTATTCTGAACTTCTTCTTCATCTATCGAGGCCTCAGCGGTGGCATCGAAAAAGTCTGCCTGTGGGGCATGCCTCTGCTGGTCGTCTGTGCGATCCTCGTCCTCATCCGTGTGCTCACCCTGGGCACCCCGGATCCGGCCCACCCGGATCGCAACGTCCTCGCCGGCCTGGCCTACATGTGGGACATCCGGGGCGGAATGCCCGGCCTGATCCAATCTCTTTCCAACGCGGAGATGTGGATGGCCGCCGCCGGTCAGATCTTTTTCAGCCTTTCGGTCGGCTTCGGGGTCGTCATCAACTACGCCAGTTATCTGAAAAAGCGGGATGACATCGCCCTCGGCTCCACCACCGCCGTGGCCGGCAACGAGTTCTGTGAAGTCACCTTGGGCGGTCTCACCACCATTCCCGCCGCCTTTATCTTCCTGGGCGCCGCGGGAGCCGTCGGCGGAACCTTTGGTCTCGGCTTCCAAAGCCTCCCCCTGGTGTTCGACCGCATGCCGGCCGGCCAACTTTTCGGCTTCCTCTGGTTCTTCCTTCTCTTTATCGCCGCCATCACCAGTTCCCTTTCCATGCTTCAGCCGGCCATCGCCTTTTTTGAGGAAGGCCTGGGTCTCGACCGGAGGGGATCCGTCAGCCTCCTGGGGTTCGTCACCCTGATGGGCACGGCCATCGTCATCTGGTTCACCAAGGATCTGGCCGCCCTCGATGCCATGGACTTCTGGGTCGGCAGCTTCTGCATCTTCGTTCTCGCCACCATCCAGACTCTCCTTTACGGCTGGGTGCTCGGGCTGAAACGCGGACGGGAGGAGCTGGAACGCGGCGGTCTTCTCCCCATCCCTCGGATCTTTGATTTCGTGATCCGCTATATCTCTCCGCTCTTTCTGATCACGGTCTTTGTCCTCTGGCTGCACCAGTCCTGGGCCTCGAACTGGCAGGCCATCCAGACTTCCCACTCCGTCCGGATCGCCCTCCTCTTCGTTGTGGCCGTGACGATTCTGTTCCTTCTCCTCATCGCCCGGGCGGTGCGCACTTGGAACGCCCGCGAAAGAAAGAACTCATGACTCTCTATGGTTGGACGATTCTGATCGTTTCCGTCGGTTTCACCACCGGCTCCCTCGTCTGGTGCCTGGCCCGCGTCCTCCGGAACCACGGGAAACAGGACCGCCTGCACGGCACTTCCGACCTCAACGTGCGTGACACGGACGGCTAGCTCACTGCCTAGTCTTGGCAGGGTCCGTTGCCTCCAATGGGCCGCGCTGAAAATTGAATCTCCCCGTTTCAGGGATTCCGGAACCTAATCCTAATCTTAATCCAAAATCCGCGTAAGCTCCGCTTACGCAGCGGGCCAAAACAACAGCCTTCCGCAATTCTCGCAGGAAGCCCCCGCCTTTCCACCCTTCGCCGCCAAGACCGACCCTTGCGTCAGCTTCATGTGGCATCCACCGCAGTTCGTTCCGTGCACCACCGGCACGATCGCCGCATCTTTTTTGTTCGCCAAAATCCTGCGGTATTTCGCCAACAACCCCTCCTCCACCCCCGCTGCCAGCCCTTCGATCTCCTTGACCAACTCCGCCAAACGCCCCTCCAACTCCCCCTTTTTCTTGGCCAAATCCCCTTCTTTGGCCGCTACCTCGGCCTCCTTGCCCTTGGCCGCCTCGGCCTCGGCCACCGCCGCCTTTTTGGCCCTCTCCCCCACATCCATCAGCTCCAGTTCCCGGTCCTCGATCTCCTCGATCTCCTTTTCCTCCCGCGTGATTTCCGTGCCCAGGGCCTGGAATTCCTCGTTCTTGCGGGTCTCAAACTGCTGGATCTTGTAACGGGCCACCTTGGCGCGGTGCGATTCCGCCTCCAGCTCCAGCTTTTTTCGCTCCACCTCCGTTTGTTGCGCCTCCTGTCTCTTTTTCTCCGCCGTGGCCCGGATCTCCGTCTTTTTCGCCTCCAACATCTTCATTTCCGTGGGCCAGGCCGCCAGTTCCTTCTCCAACCTCATCTTCTTCTGCTCCCGTTCCTGCAGGACCAGCAGCTTCTCCATTTCAGGGGCCGGACCGCTCATGGTTTCGCACCGCTCATCTTCTCAACATACTTGGCCAGCAGGTCGCACTCCAGATTCAGTTCATCCCCCTCTTTCCGGTCCCGCAGGGTCGTCACCTCATGGGTGTGCGGAATGATCCAGACGTTGAACCTCCGTCCCTCCACACGACCGATCGTCAGGCTGATCCCATCCAGCGCCACACAGCCCTTGGGCACCAGAAACCGCTCCATTCCCGCCGGCACCTCCGCCTCCAGTTCCCAGTCCTGCCCGGCCCGGCCCCATTTGGTCACTTTGGCGGTGGCCTCGATGTGTCCGGTCACAAAATGGCCCCCCACTTTGCCGTCGGCCCGCAGCGCCCCCTCCAAATTCACGCGGGCTCCGGGTTGGAGGGCCTTCAGGTTGGTTTTGGAACGGGTCTCATCCAGCAGGTCAAAGGTCACCAACCCCCCTTGCACCCCGGTCACCGTCAGGCAACAACCGTTCACCGCAATGCTTTCCCCGATTTTCGCACCCTTGGCCACATCTCCAGCCTCCACCTCCAGGCTCCAGCCCTTGCCCCGCGGCGTCACCGCTTTCACCTTCCCCGCCACCTCCACAATGCCCGTGAACATAAACCTAATTCGCCCCTGTCAGCGTCCCATGCAAGCACAGGTCCCGTCCCGCGCCGGTCACGGAAGCTTGGCGCCAATTCCATCCTGCCCACCCGGTCACCCGGACCTCGGCCTTTTCCGCTGCCTCGGGCGCGAAGAAGAAAATAACCTCGTTCACCTTGTTGGCTGAAATCAGGCTCTCCGCGGTTTTCGCCCCTCCCTCCACCAACAACCGATGGACTCCCCGCCGAAACAGATCCTGCAAAATCGAATCCCATCCCTTCTCCCGATACACAAGGGTCCGTTCCCGGAGAGCGTCCGTGAGGAGTTTGGCCCTTTCCGGCAACCGACCCGACTTCGTCACCACCACCCGCCAAGGTTGCCTCCGCAACGACCTTTCGACATTTGGCAAAATGTCGAAAGGTCCGCGGACGGTGAGGCGCGGGTTGTCCTTCCGCACCGTCTCCGCCCCCACCAAAATGGCGTCGCATCCCGCCCGGATCCTTTGCACCTCGTTCCGCGCCTTCGACCCCGTGATCCATCTCCGTCCCGGCACCGCCAGCGCCCCGTCCAAGGTCATCGCCAGCTTCAGGATCACCCACGGCTCTTTCCGCAACGTCCAGTGCCGGTAATCCGCATTCAACCGGTCACATTCCTCCTGAAGAACCCCTCGGGTCACCCGGATCCCCACCGACTTCAAAATCCTTTCTGCCCGGAGCGCGTTTCTTGGATCCACATCGCTGGATCCGTAAATGACCCTCTTGATTCCCGCCCTCCGGATCGCCCCCGAACAGGGGGGAGTCCTGCCGTGGGACGAACACGGCTCCAACGTCACGTAGAGATTCGCCCCCCTGGCTTTCACGCCCGCTCTTTGCAAGGCCTCAATTTCCGCATGGGGCTGCCCAGCCCTCCGATGAAACCCCTCCCCCACGACTTTCCCGCTTTTGATCACCACTGCTCCCACCCTTGGGTTGGGACGGGTGTCGTTGCCAGCTTGCTGGGCCAAGCCTATCGATCTTTGCATCCAGCGAATGTCCTGCGCCATGATTCCCCGTTTCAAGCCATCATCCTAACCCGAGGCGACCGCACAAAGAAATTCTTCCGTCTGGCGCAACCCTCAGGAAAAAGTCGCCGACCCCCAGGGAATTCTACCCAAAGCCAGATCCCGGATCACCTCGGGCAACAGGCGATGTTCCGCCTCCTGGATCCTCGCGTGCAGGGACTCCGGCGTGTCCCCCATTCGTATCGGCACCTTTGTCTGCCGGATCACCTCACCACCATCCACCTGCTCATTGACCCAATGCACCGTGCACCCGGTCTGCTCCACCCGCGCTTTCAGCGCCTGCTCCCACGCCCGCAAACCAGGGAAGGAGGGAAGCAGGGAAGGATGAACGTTGATCATCCGGCCGGAAAACCTTCGCAGCAGCGGATCTTTCACCACCCGCAGGTATCCTGCCAAGACCACCAGATCCACCCCCGCCGCTTCCAACCGGTCGGCAAGTTCCGCCTCGATCTCCGGTTCCAGCTTGGTTCGGAAGGCCCCCGCGCGGCAGGCAAAGACGGCCAATTTTTTTTCCCGGGCCAGTCCGAGGATCGGCGCATCCGACCGATCGCTGGCTACCAGCACAATCTCCGCAGGGATTTCCTGCCGCCGGATCGCCTCCGCGACAGCCAAAAAGTTGCCGCCTTTTCCGGAACCCAGCACCCCCAATCGCAGGGGCCTCACGTTTTGACTTTGGCCAAAACCGCCGAGGTCGATTTGCCGGGCGTCAATTGCAAGACCTTCACCTGCCCCCCGGCCTTTTTCACGATCGCCTGCTCGTCCGCATCCAGATCCTCCGCACGGTAATCCCCTCCTTTGACGTAGATGTCGGGTTGGGCCACCTCAAGAAAGCGGGTCGCCCTTTTTTCTGGAAACACCACCACCGCATCCACACACCCCAAGGCCGCCAACACCTCGGCCCGGTCCGCCTCCGGATTCACCGGCCGACCGGCTCCCTTCAGCTCCCTCACACTGGCGTCACCGTTCAACCCCACCACCAGGGAGTCCCCCAGGGCCCGCGCCTCCTGCAGAAAACGGACATGCCCCACGTGGATCAGGTCAAAACAGCCGTTCGTCGCCACGACGCGCCGTCCGGCGCTCTTTTCGCCTTTCCGCCAATTCCCCAGTTCTTTCAAGGAAAGCACCTGCCCCATAAGACGGCATCTTGACCCGCCCATCCGCACTCGCAACATCAATTGAAAACGATGGTTTCCTTTCGCCATGGAATTTGATTGGTCCCTCTACGCCACGCCCGAAATTCCCCAGACCGAGGTTCAGGAGAGTTTCGAGGATCCCTTCTGCCTCCGCATTCTCCCCGGAGGCGGTCCGCTGGCCGAACACTCTCGCTTTCTTTGTCTGGGAAGGTGTCTTTCCGGGAAATCCGTCTTTTCCCTGTACAGTTCGGATGGAAAAAAAATGCGGCCGATCGCCTGCCGTCCCATGACGGAGGCGGAGTGCTACTTTTACGACCGGAAAGCGAAGGAAGCGTTGTGAATGCGCCGACCCCCGTCAAAAAATGGGAGGAAATCCCCTTTTTTTCCCATCCCCGGGAGGAGGCCGCCTACTGGAGGGAGCACCAGTTGGATCCGGGGCTGATGGCCGTTTCCCTTTCCCGCAGCGAGGGACAGGACTCCACCACGATCACCCTGCGGATGGACCCGCGCATGCTGAGTCGCCTGAAACGGATCGCCGCAAGGCGCTACCTGAACTACCAGTCGATGATGAAGCAATGGATTTCCGAACGTCTCGAAAAGGAGCTGCCCGGCAGCTGAGAGTTGTGGAGGGGTGTGGACGGGCGGTCCTCCTGCCCTCCTGCGAGAGAATTCTTACGCCTTTCTGCCCAACAGCCCGCCCAACGAACCCGGCTTTTTCTGCTCTTCGGAGGCGGCCGGACTGGTGGATGAGGCATGCCCGTTCTGGTGACGCCGGGCTTGGGCCTTGTCCGGATCCACTTCCATCTCGATGTGGCCCTTCACACTGGCCCCGTCGTTGATCACCACGCGCGGGGCGCGGATATCCCCGACCACATACCCCCCGTTGACGATCTCCACCTTCTCCTTCACCGAGATGTTGCCCACCACTCCGCCGGCGATGTTCAGGTTGGCCGCATCTAGATCCGCTTTCACCAAGCCACTGTCCCGGATCATCACGGAGGTCTCGATCTGCACCCGGCCCTCGACCGTGCCCTCGATGATGAGCGGTTCACTGCCGTGGATTTCCCCTTTGATGGTGACGCTTTTGCCGATGACGGTCTGGGAATTGTCGTGGGTCATGTCTGGGTACGAGGGTGTTGGCGTTAAAGAAACATACTTCAGAAATCGGAGGTCAGCGTCAAGAACCCATCCCCGCCTTTTTCACACCTCCGACTCTTTGCCCATCAACTCCTTCGGAAGGTCACCCGCCAGGCATGTGCACCATCCGGCCGGGACAGGTCCTCGTAACGGCATCGGACAGCCTCCTCCATCTCCCAGCCGGAGGCAAAGGGGCGGCGAATTTGTTCCAGCGTCAGCCGCCGGGGCCCCGGTTCCCGGGTTTCCAGTTCGCTAAAGGAGATCAGGTGAAGCCGCCCGCCGGGGGAGAGCACCGTTTCCAGGCCCCGGACGTAGATTTTCTGGTCGGCATCGGAAAAAATATGAAAAACGGCCGAGTCCAGCACGGTCTCCGCCTCAAGGCCGCTCAGTCCCAGTTCCAGGGCATTTGCCTCCAAAAACTCCGGCGGTGAGGCCAGCCCCGCTTGGCCGGTCTTCTCCCGTGCGCGCCGCAACGCCTCCGGTACGGGATCGATCCCCAACACCCGGTAGCCGGAACGCGCCAACTCCACGGCGTTGTCCCCCGCCCCGCATCCCACATCCAGCACCGGACTCTCGAATTTTCCCGCCTCAATCAACCGCCGCACCTCCGGTTGCGGCCGGTCGATCTGCCAATTGGGCACGCCGCAGGCATAGCGTTCCACAAACTCCTCGATCGGCACCGCCGTGTTGAAATCTCTCCCGGTCACAGCATCTCTCTGTAGAGCCCCACTCCTTTCGGAGCCAACGTAAATCTCAGAATTTTCCTAAAGGTAAACCAAAACCGAATCGAGGAACCTGATTTGGACTGCCGTGACTTGACTATCTTCCACCTAGGCCGCCAGCAACCCTGAAAACTCATCCGCGTTCAATTCAAACAGTAGCTCATAAATCTCCGCCACGCCGTCCGAAACCCCCGTGGCCGCCGCCCCCACGATCTGGCGGATCACCGCAAACCCCTCCACCTCCCCGCTCGCGTCCCGCAGCGGAATGAAATCAATCCTCATCCGTTCACGGCTTTTGCGGGAAGCCCGCCCCTCGGCCGTGCAACCGTTGCCGTTGGAAAGATCCCGGATTAGGTTGCGGATCTGCCCTTGGGCCACCCGCGCCCCCTTCCAGATGGCATGAACCTGCGCCCCCACCATCTTCCGGTGTAGGCCCGTTGCCCAGCGGATCCGTAGTTCACGATCCACCAAGGCCACCGTGTGGCCGGAGTTTTTCAAGGCCCCGACAATCATTTTTTGAATGCACTCCATGAGAGAGCCCTCGCAAAGATAATCTGCTATCATGAAAGATGCCTGCAATCGCTTTTTATGATCTTATTCACACCATTTCTACTTACCCATCAATGCTTTATAATTTTTTGAAAATTTATGCCGGGTGGCGTTTCCTGAAAAGTTTGAGTGCTCTTGGATACATTTCCGGTAAAGTGAGCGGATGGCACGTCCCTCCAAACCCGTCGCTGGAATTCTTCCCGCCCGCTGCCTGCTTGGCGTTGTTCATCTCCCCGCCCTTCCCGGGGCCCCTTCCTACGGCGGTAAACTTGAGGCGGTTCGCCAATCCATGCGCCGCGATCTGCTCGCCCTGAAACGGGGCGGTGCCCACGCCGTCATTATGGAAAATTTCGGGGACGCCCCTTTCGCGGCCGAATCCGCCGGCCCTGCCGCGGTCGCCTGCCTCACCTCCCTCGCCTGCGAGGCCCGCACACTCTTCCCCGGCCCCCTCGGCATCAACCTGCTCCGCAATGACGGCCTGGGTGCCATGGCCATCGCCGCCGCCGCAGGGGCGGACTTCATCCGCGTCAACGTCCTTGTCGGTGCCCGCCTCGCCGACCAGGGCGTCCTGAACGGCATCGCTGAAAAACTCCTCCGCTTCCGCCGGCGCATCGGGGCGGACCGGATCCGCATCTTCGCCGATGTGGACGTGAAACATTCCGCCCCGCTCGCCCCCGGCTACACCCTTGAGGATGAGGCCCGCGATGCCTGGGAACGCGGCGGGGCCGACGCCCTCATCCTCAGCGGCGCCGGTACCGGCCATGGCACGGATCCCGACCACGTTCGGCGTGCCCACACCTCCGCCCCCCGTGCCCCGCTGCTTCTCGGCAGCGGTACCACCTTGGACAACCTTGCCGATTATCTGCCGGAAGCCTCCGGCTTTATCGTCGGCACCGCGCTGAAGCGATCCGGCAAGATTGATCCCGCCCGCGTCCGCGCTTTTGTCCGAGCCCTTGCACGGACTGGGCGCTGACCCTTGTTCTCGCCCGTCCATATCGCCGTCGGCATGGGATTGGCCAAGGTCGTCCCCGGCGGAGAGATCCCTGTCTTCCTCGCCTCAGTCCTGAGTCATCTCGCCTTGGACGCCATCCCCCACGGGGATACCGGCATCGGTCATTGGGTGCACTCATCCCCGGACCGAAAAACCAAACTCTCCCGCCTTCTGCCCATGTCCATCGCGGATCAGATCCTCGCCTGGATATTGTTTTTGATCCTGATCCGTTCCCCGGCCTTGTCCTCCTTGCCACTTCCCTTGCTCCTGGCGGGTGCGGTCGGCTCGATGTTTCCCGATTATCTCACCGGTCTGCGGGATCTCTGCAAAAAACCTCCCGGCTGGCTCCAAACCCTCCACCGCCTCCATGACCGCTGTCATTTCCGCGGCCGGGATCCCTTCTCCACCACCAGCGGCCTGGTCTTTCAGGCTCTACTCGTTCTTGGTGCCATCTTCCTCGCCTGGCACCGGTAGGGACGGCGATCCTTCGTCGTCTATGTGCAAAACTTATCCGCGGATCATCCAAATGGAGGCGTAGGGATAGGCGTCCCTACCCGGTTTTAATTTTTCCCAGCCTCATCTTAATCTTAATTCCCACCCCTTGCGTCCCCCCGTTGCTTCCGGCTTCTAATACTTCACCGGATACTGATTTCCCTGCTGATCCTGAAAAATAACCTGCGCAGTGGTGATTTTTTTTATCACCACCTTTGGGTTGTCCTGGATTACATCGCCCACTTGGTAAACTTGGCCGTTCAGAATCAACTTTGACATCGGGCCGGCCACCCGTACTCCCCCAATTCTCACCATGCGCAGGTAATCTTGGATCACGGAAGGCTCATCCCGCCTTTGTCTTGCCAGGATCTGTTTTTCCATTCTTTTTGTTTCCTCGCCTTCAGCAATGGTGATGGGCGTGAGTTTTTCGGGAAGAGCTCCTTCCGGCTCATCTGTGGCGGAGTCTTCCAACGCGGGCAAAACCCGGGGTCCCGAGGACACCACCCCTCCAACCCTCGGCTTTAATTCTGGGGATGAGCCTCGTAGCTTAGGAGCCAACGGCAATCCTAGTTGATCCCGCCTTTCCGCCGGCGCCACGGGAGCCATCGGAGGGGCCGACGGGGATATCATTTTAGAAATTTCCGGCCAATAGCTCCAGACCCCCACGCCCGCGGAAATCACCAGCAGAATCACGATCACCATCTGCCGGGCCTCCCCGGATGAACCGCCCGCAAGAAATGGACGATGAAAAAAGCGGGTCATGGCCGCTCCTGATCTTCAGTCCCTTACAATCGTCGGGGTGACGAACAGTACGAGCTCTTTCCGGACTTTGGCCTCGGCCACCCCCGTAAACAGGTATCCGATTCCTGGAACATCTCCGATCAGGGGAATCCATTCCTTGTCCTTCACGTATTGCTCCTGAATCAATCCGCCCATGATGATGGTGTCCTGATCATTGACTCTCACGACAGAGGCCGCTTGCTTCACGTCGATGATCGGGGCCGTCGCCGTGGTGTTGGTTGTGGTGACTGAGCTATCCCCCGGAAAGGCTTTTTGCCCTCTTAACGAAGAGACCGTCGGCTGAATATCCAGTTGAACTTTGTCATTCTCGGAGACCTGGGGAGTGATCGACAGAACAGTCCCCGTGCTCACCGTGTTGACGGCGACATTGTTTCCCTGGGCGTTGCCACTTGTGCTTTGCAGCACATTGGACTGGGAAACGAAAAACGGGGTTTCGGTAACCACCTTGATTAAGGCGGTCATATGGTTTAAGGAACGGATCCTTGGTTGTGAAATAATATTGAGCGTTCCCTGTTGGGCTAGGGCTTGCAGAATGGTGTTTATCTGGTTTCCAGGACGGGAGACTTGCAACGTGGCAGGCGCAAGTTGGGTAACAATCGTGGCCGGAATTCCTACCCCGGTCATATTTCCGGCGGCGGCAAGCGCCGTTTGCCCAATGGAAGCCGCCACCTGCTCCCAATTGATCCCCGCCTCAAAAGCCTTGGATAACTCCACATCAATTATCTTCATATTGAGATCCACCTGCCGGTAGATCGTGCCTTTCAATAATTTGAAATATTCATCGTATTCCCGGATCTTGGGCCGGGTATCGGTGATGATCACCGTTCCGGCCATGGAATTGATCGAAAGTTTTCCCTGGGGCGAGAGCTGTTCTTTGAGCTGCTTCTCAATGTCCTTCCAGATGTCGATGGTGTCCTGAGACTGAATGGTCACGGTT
>RFWS01000231.1 GCA_009921985.1 bacterium
GCTGAAGGAGGAGTGGCAGTCGGAACTCAACAAGGCTCTCCATATCAAATACACCCCCCGCCTTCATTTCCATGTCGACGAGGCGCAAAAACGCGGGGACCGCATTCTGCAAATCATGTCAGAGATCGAGCCACCGGCCGAAGAAAAAGGATAGTCGTCCCCCAAAGCTCAATCAGGCGTTCAACCTGTTATTGAAACCAGTCCATGTGAGCACGCGCCAATTTTTTATTTTAAATCATTATACTAAAACGGTTTAAATATTTTGCTTAAACCGTAAACACGGGGCGAAATTTTGACATTTTGTGCTAATTTACGTGTATGGATCCAGGGTCACCACGTATCGCAGGGCCGTGGGTCTTCCTGTTCGCCCTTCTCTTTGGCCAAAGAACCCTTCAGGCCGATCCGCAACTCTCCTCGTGGCTGACGGAGGCTTCCACCAAATACGCGAGGATCTATACCAGCGCGGCCAACCGGACGGCCGGAATCTCCACCACCACCTGGACAGGACAAACTTCCCCCACCTATGCCGGAGTTCACGAAATCGACTGGCACCCTATGTGATGGGCCCATGGAACAATCCGAATCTTCCCAGAAACCAAGGCACCAGTACCGGAGTTTATCGTTTCCCGCGGAATCCCTCGGTGAATACCAATTTAGCCACGACTGGGCGCACCCTCACCGGCATGGGTTCCATCGGGTTTTTGGTGGATGGAGTGTCCATATACAACACCTCCGATGGATTTTCCTACTCTGTTTCCAATAACAAGGACGCCTCCCCCGTCGCCGGCATCGGCCCGGGAGATGGCATCTGGAACCGGGATGCCATGCCCAATGAAAGCATCTCTTTTGATTACGCCCTGAATCATCCCCAACCCAGCGGCCAGTACCACGCCCACGCCAATCCCATCGGGGTCCGGTATTTGCTGGGCGATAACATTAACTACGACACCAACACCAAGGCCTATGCCGAAAAGACCACCACGACCAACTTCCAACACTCCCCGATCATCGGTTGGATCAATGACGGACTGCCGCTGTACGGCCCTTACGGTTACGCCAACCCCACCAATCCGGCCGGTGGGGTTCGCCGCATGATCTCCGGTTATGTCATTCGCGATGGCAATAACAATACGACGAATCTCAATAGCGCCGGCAGGAAAAGCCTCCCGCTTTGGGCCCAGCAGGCGCAAAACAAAACAAACCTGACTTCCGGACAGTGGGGTCCCAACGTCTCGACCACTTATGAACTCGGACACTATGCCGAGGATTACGATTATCTTGGCGATCTTGGCTTCATCCAGGGGGTCCATTTTGACCTCAACAAATACAACGCCCGTTACTGTGTCACCCCCGAATATCCCAACGGCACATGGGCCTATTTCGTTTCGATCAAGGCCGATGGCACTCCTTGGTATCCCTACAACGTCGGTCGCTGGTATATGGCCACCCCATCGGGCGGTTCCAGCACCCTCACGGTCATGAATGCTGACAC
>RFWS01000232.1 GCA_009921985.1 bacterium
AGGGGTCCGGCAGAGTCCCAATTTGGATCCCAACTTGGCGAAGCATCCTCGGGAGGGAATCCGGCTTAGCCCAAAAGATAAAAAGGCCTTGGTGGCGTTTCTGCGGACCCTGACAGACACAAATCTTCCCGCGTCGCTCACCCCCTGATGATTTAGCCTTTTTTGGACCCCTTCCCCCCGCCTTCTCGCGGGGGCTTATCTCCGCCTTTCTTGCCGCCGTTGCCCTCCTCCTTTTCCTCACCCCCGCCCTCCTCGTCGATGCCCTCTCCGGAAGCAAACTTCTTTTTCAACTCCTGCAGAAAAGAAGTCATGTCGGATACCTTGTCCCAGACTTCTTTGGAAACATAGATCGGCTTCCCGGTCTCCAGGGCAACCGCCACGCAATCACTCGGCCGTGCATCGATCTCGGTGATGGAGGTTCCCCCCGGGCCGATCTGCCGCAGGGTGAGTCGGGCGAAGTAGGTGTCGTTTCGAAGGTCGTTGATGATGACCTTGTCCACCGTGATCCCGAATCCTTTGAGGATAAGGTGAATCAGGTCGTGCGTCAGGGGGCGTTCCCGCTTCTCCCCCTTCAGCAGGAGGGCAATGGAGGTGCCCACACCGTGGTCCACGTGGATACTGAAGGTCTTGTTTTCGTTACCGAGAAAAACCGCCATGCCGCTCGCCGCCGGCATCAGGCCAAGGATCTGCACCTGAATCGCGTCTGTGGCCATGGAATCATCCTAAGTTGGTTCCCGGCGCCCGCAAGGACGCGGGGAATCGTTGATTTGTCCTCCCGCTTGTGTGTAAGAATGCGTTTGTGTCCGAGCTGGCCGAAAAATGGAAAATCGAGGATGCCGTGCGTTTGTACGGAATTCACCGCTGGGGTAGCGGATATTTTGGGGTCAACCCCGAGGGCCACGTCACCGTTCATCCCATGGGCGAGAGTGGACCTTCGATCGACCTGATCAAGGTGGCCGCCCGCGCCCGGGAACGCGGCCTACACTACCCCCTGCTCATCCGCTTTCACGACCTGCTTCGCCACCGCGTCCGGGCAATCAACGAAGCTTTTGCGGAAGCCATCAAATCCGCCCGCTATAAGGGCGATTACCGCGGTGTTTTCCCCATCAAGGTCAACCAGATGCGGGAGGTGGTGGAGGAGATCCTCGATGCCGGCGAGCCGTACCACTACGGGCTGGAAGTCGGCAGCAAGCCGGAGCTTTTTGCAGCCCTCGCCCACCACCGCGACCCGGAAAGTCTGTTGGTCTGCAACGGCTACAAGGACGGCGAATTCATCCGCACCGCCCTCATGGGATGCAAGCTCGGCAAAAAGGTCATTCTCGTCATCGAAAAGGTCGAGGAACTACGCAAGGCCGTGGAAGCTGCCCGTCAGATGCAGGTCCAACCACTCCTTGGCATCCGGGTTCGACTAGCCGCCCGCGGGGTCGGCAAGTGGGCCCTTTCCGGGGGCGAGGGCGCCAAGTTTGGTCTC
>RFWS01000233.1 GCA_009921985.1 bacterium
GCCTGGGCATAGCCCAAAAGAAGGAACGAATAGAAAAGACCGATCGCCACGCCGAATTTCCGGGTAAAAAACCAAAAGCCCACTGCCGCGGTGGCCCAACCCACCAAGGTGGAAAGCAACCGACCCCCGAGAATGTCGCCTTGGGTCAGGCGGGAAAACCAACCCACACACCAGGCAAAGCCCGGTTGATAATTGTAGGTGGGCGAGTTGAAGGTGCAGTAGACCGCCCGATTGGCGAGTTCGCCGTGGGACAGGGCCTTGCCGATATTCAACGTGAGAATTTCATCCCCATACCACGGGGGTGAGGTGCGAAGGTTCGGCAAATACAGCAGGGACCAGAGCAGGGTCACCAAACCCAGTCCCAGGGCCAAGGTTTTTTGACGAAGAGACCTCCTTTTGGAGGCAGGGATGCTGCGGAAAGGGGATTTTTTCAAGGGCGGTTATTGTTGGCGAACAGGAGTTTTTCTATAGAGTAAAAGCCTCTAGCGTCCAAGAACTTGTAAAAACATACACAGCCGTGACCCTGCCTATCTTCAGCCTAAAAAAACAGCACGAGGTGCTTCGCAGCAAGCTAACCGAAGCTTTCCATCGGGTTTTGGCCAGCGGGGCATTTGTTCTGGGTCCTGAAGTGGAGGCTTGGGAGAAGGAGTTTGGGGATTTTCTCGGTGCCAAACATGCCGTGGGCGTCTCCTCGGGATCAGATGCCCTCCTGTTGGCCCTGCAGGCGCTCGGTGTGGGACCCGGTGATGAGGTAATTGTGCCCACCTACACCTTTTTCGCCTCGGCCGGGGCGGTGGCCAGGCTTGGCGCGCGTCCCGTTTTCGTGGATAGCGCCCCTTGCTGTTACAATCTGAACGTGGCCGCGGTGGCCAACGCGATCGGGCCAAAAACCAAGGCCATTATGGCCGTACACCTTTTTGGTCAGGCCGCGGATATGGAGGCATTGCTGAAAGTCGCAAATCGGGCCGGCCTGCCGGTTGTGGAAGACGTGGCCCAGGCTCTTGGAGCAAAAGTGGCGGATCGGTACGCCGGAACTCTTGGGGCCGTGGGATGCTTTTCTTTTTTTCCGACCAAGAACCTGGGTGCCTTGGGCGAGGGAGGCATGGTGGTGACACAGGATCCCCAACTCGCGGAGAAACTTCGGAAATTGCGGGTGCATGGGGCGAAGAAAAAATATTTTCACGAGGAGGTAGGGGGGAATTTCCGGCTGCACGAGCTGCAGGCCGCCTTTCTCCGGGCCAAGCTTCCGCAGCTCGCGGGCTGGCTGCAGCAACGATTGAGGAATGCGGAGATGTATCTCCGTCTTTTCTCCGGAGCTCCCGGCGTTGGGCCGGTGCAGAAGGCATGTGTTTGCAACGAGCCCACCCAAGAGGAGTCTGTGAATGCGGGACTTCTGCTGCCCTTTCGTTGCCATCCAACCCATACCTTTAATCAGTTTGTGGTCCGCATTCCCGGAAAAGACAGGCGGGA
>RFWS01000234.1 GCA_009921985.1 bacterium
GGACCTTGCCACGGCCGAGATGCCGGACTTCCGTCCCTCCGCATCCAAACTTTCCGTGGCCAAGCTGGTACAGGAAACCGGCACCGTCCCCAGTAACTCGGAGGCGCGCCGCCTCATTACCCAGGGCGGCATCAAACTCGGCGGGGAGAAACTGTCGGATCCCAAGGCCGAGATCTCCCTCTCCGCCGGCCAAATCCTCCAAATCGGCAAAAAAACCTTCTTCCGCATCCAGTTTTAGGTCCGCTGTCCTTCGAAACGTAATCGTAAACGTAAACGGCACCCTGATTCTTTCTTCGCATCGTCTCTAGATTTATTCCCAACCGTTCTCCTTTTTTTCACACCTTGTTCTTTCGATAATTTGCCCTCCCTCGACTCTCCCCTGCGGTCGTCCATGACGATTTCATGCCTATCCGGACTCGGGAGGATTTTGAAAAGAAAGAGGCCTCTCTACTGGCCCCGTACGCCTCCAAAAGCCGGGAAAGCCTCGGCCGGAAGCACCAGGAAAACTCCCACGACTTCCGTACAGAGTTCCAGCGCGACCGTGAACGGATCGTCCACAGCTCCGCCTTCCGCACCCTGGAGTATAAAACCCAGGTTCCCCTCAGCGCCTCCGGGGATTACGTCCGTACCCGGCTAACCCACACCATCGAGGTCGCCTCGATCTCCCGCTCTCTCGCCCGCTCCCTCGGTCTCAATGAGGACCTGGCGGAAGCGATTGCCTTGGGTCGTGACCTTGGTCACCCGCCTTTTGGACATCCCGTGGAGCACACCCTCGACCAGTTGATGAGGGATGCCGGCGGATTTGGCCGTCGTCGCCAGAGTCTTCGTATCGTTGAGGCCTTGGAGGTGAAGTACCCCGAATTCAACGGGCTCAACCTTACCCATGAGGTCCGCGAAGGCATCAATCCTTCACCCGCACCTGACACCCAACCGTCCCTTGAATCCCAAGCCGTGGATTTGGCCGATGAGATCGCCCACTGCTGTCATGATCTGGAGGATGCCCTGGAAAGTGGCTTGCTCGACCCCACTGCCTTGCTCGGGATCGAACTCTGGAAAGAGACAGAATCCGGCATCCGCCGCAACTACACCCGGCTCGACCCCGAGCGCACGCGGCGCTTCGTCGCCCGCTGCCTGGCCGACCACCTGGTCGAGGACGCCGTGCGTCAATCCATCGTCAATCTGGAGGAATCCGGTCCGACCACCGCCGCGGATACCCGCACCATCGGTCGCCGGCTGATTACCTTCACCCTGCCGATGCGGGTAAAAATCCAGAACCTCCGGGATTTCCTCCGCGAAAACTTTTATCAACACCCCGACATCAAGGAGGTCAACCAGCGCGCCAGTCAGGTTCTCCAGGGGCTGTTTGAGTTCTACCACCTTCATCCGCATCTGATTGCGGAGCGGGCGGTCCTGCGCATCAAAAAAGAGGGGGTGAGCAGG
>RFWS01000235.1 GCA_009921985.1 bacterium
CACTTCAAAATGGTAAAGACCCCTCATGCGTATCCTGTTTGGACAGAAAAATGAAACAAAAGTTCCGCCTTTTTTTTCGAGAATGGCACCATAATTCGACACGTCGTACCAATGCCTAAATGGTTGCGATTCCCAAGAGATAGACCGCCGAAGATCCACAAAATTATATTAGTCTAGGATTGCTAAATTTCCATACCTACTTATAGGTACTAAACATGCGCCATAAGGTCCTTTTGGTCGATGAGCAAAAAATGTTTATTCAGGTTTTAGCCTCCTTTTTAACCCGTTCGTATCAACATGTTGTGACATATTTAACGACTACCACAATCGGTGGTATTGACCAATGCAAAAATGAGCAACCCGACCTCCTGATTTTGAATCCTGAGCTGCATGGCCAAGACGGTCTGGCCGTAGGACGTCAATTGATCGTTTCCAACCCAAAAGGAAAAATCATTATCCTCAAAAATAGACCAATTTTTTTTGCCCCCCCTGCGGACCTGGAACCTTGGATCAAAGGGATTTTCGATAAGACCCAGGACGCCACCCTTCTGGAAAAACAGATCCGGCTCCTGATCGAAGCCAAGGCGAAAGTCACCCAAACCCCAAGATCTGGGTCTAACAATTTTGGTCAGCTGACGAAGCGAGAAAGGGAAATTTTTGCCCTGGTCGGCGAGGGCCTGCCCAACCGCGACATTTCCCGAAAACTGGGGGTTTCCGAACACACCATCAAAACCCACCGCAAACGCATTGCGAACAAACTGAACCTGCGCGGGGCTGCCTTGATCCGGACAGCGACGCTGGCCGCCCCGCCCCATCCCGGCAGATAATCCCAAAAAGCCGGAGCCTTACTTGTCCTTTTTCGAATCCTCTCCTTTTGGTTTTTCCAAAACCCGAATCTGGTCCCCGTCCACCTGCAGGGTCATTCCCCCGGACTGAACCTTCATCGGCCCTTCCTTGGGATCGGCATGGATCAGCACGGTTCCTTGGTCCACCTGCACGGTTCTCTGTTTTTCGTCATAGGAAACCTTACTTTTTTCCCCCACCCGGACGGTGGTGTCGCCCTGGCCTTTCATTTCCACCAGCCCCTGGCTCCCCGTCGTGACGGCCTCCCCGGATTGGACGACATGCCCCACATCGGCCGGATGGTTGGTGGCGCCGGTGCTTTTCTCCACCTGATTCCGGACGGCGGTGATGCGAACCCCGGCGTTTGTCTCCTCCGCCCGCGCCCCGACCATCACCAGCCACATTCCCGCCAAGCTGCAAAGAATCTGTCTCATGGGATTTCCCACCACGATGGGGCCCCGCCACCCGCCGCGCCAAACCCTATCGCCCCAACCCTGGCTGCCTGACGAAAGTGAACCACCGGATTAATCCCTGAGTTTGGAGCTGTAATGGCCGCGGAGGAGGCGAAAAAGCCAGACCGGAAGCGGCGCACAGGCC
>RFWS01000236.1 GCA_009921985.1 bacterium
GTGGCTCAATACAACGTGAACGATGCCGGAACGCAAACGACCGTAACGGATGTGTCGCAAATTAACACGGGCAGCGTGCCGGAGCCCTCTTCCGCCTCTTTGTTGATCGCGGGAGCGATCGGGCTGCTGGCCTTGAACCGGAGGCGAAATCGGACGGACTAAACGGGAGGCGGGAAGTGGAAGGATGGGGGAGTACGCGGTTCAAAAGATAGAATCACAAGTTCGAGGTTGTTACCATCAGTGCATATCATTTCCAATCAACAGGATATAATTATTTTCAAAAAATAGTGACGGAAACAAAACAATAAAAAATCGGTTGAAAAATTCAAAAACGGGCTAGTTTACTCAATAGATGAATTTGTTTCGTGTCCTGTCTTTTCTGGGGGTAGTCCTAATTCTTCCATCTCTTGGCCGTGCCGCCACGTTGACCATTGCCAATTTTGATTTTGAAACAGGAGGATTGGCAGATAACAGCAACAGTGCTTCCCCGGGGGTGATTCCCACCAGCTGGCAGGCGGTTCCCGGGGCTGGTCCGAGCGGATCTTTTTACGGGTACTACAACCCCGTCAACGATCCCGGCGGATATACGACCGGTGTAACCGGATCTCCGGGCATCACGGGAACTATGTCGGGGCCGAATGTGTTTTATTTTGGCTCCGCGACCAACGGGCAGGGAATTCAGCAGACCCTCTCCTCGACCTTTTCCCTTAGCACGGATTATACGCTAACGGTCGCCCGTGGGACCCGTAATTCGATTTATAACAACACCCTGCGGATGCAGCTTTTTGCCGGCAGCACTCTTTTGACCAGCCGGGATGTGGCTCCGGAACCGGTCGGCTCAAGAGGAACTTTTCTGGATTATTCCACCAGCTACATAGCCTCCGTAATCAATGATGCCGCGAACACCGGGTTGGTGGGGCAGTCCCTGATGATCCGTTTTCTTGAGATCGATAACCCTGGGAACCCTCAGGCTGAAGTAGATATCGACAATGTTCGGCTGAATGCCGTGCCCGAACCGGCGAGCGGGATGCTGCTGGTGGCGGGTCTGGCCGCGTTGGCGGTGGTGCGGAGGCGGCGGGCTTAGTTTAAGTTTTAAAGTTCAGTGTAGGAAAAACCTCGGGGCGCGAGCCTCGGGGTTTTTTATGTGGGTGGAAAGAGGTAGGGGGGGTGTCCACATAGTTTAGGTAGGGCGCGCTCGATGAGCGCGCCTGATTTGATAGTTCAAAAAATTTTTAATCAACAGAACAGGCGGCCTCATCGAGGTCGCCCCTAAGTTTGGATGTCTTACGAATGCTAACGCAGAAGCCTGAACGCATTTCCGGTAAGGATAAGGCTAGAGAGGTTCTAACGCGCTTTGCGGTTTGTTGGAGAGGCGCAGGATTAAGTTGAAGAAAAAATCAGTCTCGGATCG
>RFWS01000237.1 GCA_009921985.1 bacterium
GGACTTTCTTTTCATGGCCGAATCCCTCGACGGCTTCAAGGAAGTCAACGGCAACAAACGCCATGGCGTCGGGTACCGCTCCGCACGCCACTTTGACATTTTAAATGAAAATAGCGTCTTCTACTGGAGAGGGGATTTCTTCGGCTATGATCCGAACGGGGGTGCGGGAACACCCAAGACCCCCACCACCTATAACACGTGGAAAAACTTCGATGACCGCCGCCAGGCCTTCGATGGGGTTACCCTGTTGAACAACCTGGTCAGCCACGACGAGGTCCTTCCGCACAATGATCCTTACCGCATCCTCTACGCCTACGCCCAAGTTGCGGCGATCGATGGCACCCCCATGATTCTCTACGGGCAGGAGGGAGGCCTCCAGAACAGTAAGACGGGGTATGCGGCCAGCGAGGCGAATTTCGGCACCATCAACGCCAATCGGAATTTCGCCAACTACGAGACTAATTTCGGCAAGGTCATCCCCAATTTTAAATCCTGGAACCACATGACCAATCTTTGGGCCAGCCGGGACTGGACCGTGCAGGATCTCTACGGACGGATCAACCGGGCTCGCCTCAACTCCCCTGCCCTACGCAGTCCCAATGTCTACTTCCTGAGCACCACCGCGGGTGGTTATTCCGACAACGTCTTTGCCGTCGCCAAATACCAGCAGGGGGATCTGAATGCTGGCCAACAGGATGTGGTCTTTGCCTTCGTCAACAATCGCTTGACCAACAGTTTTATGCCCAACAACTCCTCGGCCGCCACGTTCAGCGTGAATGCCACGAATTCTTCCGGGGCTAACTGGTTCGGGATTCAGGCCTCCAAAACCTACAATGTGCGGGATCTTCTTTCGACCAATACCAACAGCTTTGTCTGGGGCACCGCCAGGACCGGAACCGATCTCTTGGCCAATGGGCTGTATGTCGGCCTTCCCTTCGAGGGCCGACAAGCCCACTACCTGAAATTGGTCGAGGTCAATTCCACCATTCTCGATACTGATGGAGATGGGTTAACCAATAACACCGACCCCGATGACGACAATGATGGCATTCCCGACACCTTTGAGATCGCCAACGGATTGAATCCGTTGGTCGCCACGGGGGCGGATGGAGCCTCTGGGGACAAAGACGGCGACGGCTTGACCAATTATCAGGAATATCTTGCAGGCACCAAAGCCAATGATGCGACTTCGGCACTGGGAGTATCCTCCCTGAACCCTGGGAACGGCCAAAGTGTGACCCTCACTTGGAACAGCATTCCTGGAGCAATTTACAAGGTTCGCTACTCCGGGGACCTGAGCACTTGGGTCGACTTCCCCGGCGGCCTTATTACTGCTGAGAGCACCACGACTTCTGTCAACGCGGTGCCCCCACAAGGTCAAACTTACTCCAAGCTCTTTTTCCGGGTCGAC
>RFWS01000238.1 GCA_009921985.1 bacterium
TGAATCGGATGGTTGAAGTCCACCGAGATCTCGTCGCCGAACGGGGTCTTGCCGTCGAGCCGGAAATAAAAATCTTTCTCCCCGAAACCGTAAAGGATCGTGCGCACCCTTCGGTCCCCTTGGGCCATCGCCCCCTGATCCCGCCAGGCGTCGTATTTTCCGGCTCCCGACCAGTCAAGATAACTCGGGCGTACCCCCAGCTTGGGTTCGATCGAACGGAGGGGCGGATGCCCCAGCCGGATCTCCGCCGCACAAATCGGCACGCTCAGGGCCGGCGGGGGCGTGGCCCCCAGCCTTCGATAAACATTTTGGAGCCGGGACCGGAATAGGGCGTCGAAAATTAAATCGCTGTCCGTCTGAAAGTCCGGGCCGTACCACCAGAACCAGTCGCTGCCTTCCGCCGCATATAAGTCCTCCCAGGCGGCTTTCTTGGTTTCCTCCGGCAGATGGTTGCGGCTCTCCGCTTGCCGGAGAAATTCGCGGGTCCTTCGGATCCAGTCCCAGGCCCGGTTCTCTTCCGGATCCCCGATCCAGATGTCGAAATTCCCGCCGATCCACGAGCCGGAATGGATTCGGCCCAGCGAGACGCCCTCTTTTCCGTCCAGATAACCGCCCAGGGTTTGGGTCCGGATCCGGCTGGATCCGGCTAGCCGACTGTAAAACTCGTGCAGAAAACTCTCCCCGCTGTCGGGAAAAGCCTCCCATGCGTTCTCGCCGTCGAGCGCCAGGGTCACCACGCCTCCTTTGGGCATGACGTGCGCAATGTGCTCCAGGTGAACCTGCATATAGTCTGCCGCCGCTTTGGGTTCCGTGCGTGCCGCCGTGAAACCAATGTAATCGGACAGCGGTCGTTCCCGGAAAAGGGCCTTGAGCGTTTTCCCCTGCTCCTCCACCCGCCAAGCCTGGAACAGCTCCACGTGATCCGCCTTTCGGCCCTGCTCCTCCAACCCGCGAAATAGAACCGCCTCGTCCGTGCAGAAATATTCAAAACCGGCCTGGGCCATCAGCGGAATCACTTCGGGACTCACCGACCCCTCCGAGGGCCACAAACCACGCGCTTTTCGGCCGAAAACACGGGTGTGGGACTCCTGCGCGCGCTGGAGGTGGGCCAAGGCATCTTCCGGTGCCTGCATCCGATCCGGAAGCCTCGCCCACGGCATGGCCCGCTTGGCCGCATCTGTGTCGGTCAAAAGCGGCAGGATCGGATGATAAAACGGCGTGGTGGTCAGCTCGACTTGGCCGCTCTCCGCCAGCGTCCGGTACTCTCCCAGAATTCCCTGCAGCATCTCCCGGTGGATGTCCAAAACCCTCTTCTTTTCCTCCTCCGTGAAATCCCTCCCCTTGCGGATAAATTCCTCCAGCTCCGGATACCGCTTCCGGGCGGCGAATCCGCACCAACCGAGATTGAA
>RFWS01000239.1 GCA_009921985.1 bacterium
TCCGTCGGCGTGAAGGTCACGCTATAGCTCCCGGAAGCACTGGGCACGGTGGAGGGCGTGGTCCAGGAAAACGTTCCCGGAACGCTGGCGGTTCCCCCGCTCAAGGTGGAGGCGCTCAACGCCTGCCCTGCCGTGATGGCGGAAGCTATGGGCGCCGCGCTGATCGTCGGCGTCGCCTTATTAACCGTCACGCTTACCGTCGTCGTCACCGTGTTGTAGTTGGCCGTGTCCGTCGGCGTGAAGGTCACCGGATAATTCCCCGTGGCGGACGGCAACGTGGTCGGCGTCGTCCAATCAAAGTTGCCGGAAATAATGTTTGTTCCCACCTTAGCCTGGCCTCCGCTCAGCGAGCTTGCCGACAACGCCTGTCCTGCGGTGATCGCACTGGCCGTCGGCAGTGCACTGAAGATCGGCGTGGCTTTGGCGATCACAAGGGTGTTCGTCGTGGTGCCGGTATAGTTAACGTCCGTCACGCTCGCCACCACCGTGTAACTACCCGCGTTGACCGGGGGATTCGTCGAGCCGTTATAGGTCACCGTGACAGGCAAGTTGCTGGGCGAAGTAAAGACGCTCACCCCCTTTGCGGTGGTGTCATAGGTTTGAATCAGGTCAGACAAGGTCATCGTGGCGGGTGCCGGATTCACCGTGACCACGGCACTGGTCGTCAAACTCCGGTAATTCATGGCATCCGTCGGGGTGAAGACGACCCCCTGGACCGTTGTGCCCGTGGCGGTGGGCATCCAGGAAGGATTCGTGAACGTAAAGACACCCGGCACGCTCGCCAGGCCGCCGGAAAGAATCGAATCGCCGATCACCTGCCCGAAGGTGATGGCGCTAGCCGTGGGCACCGCGGTGATGACCGGCACGCCCTTCACCATCTCGATCGTGCGCGTCTTCGCAAAGAGGAGGCCGTCCGTGGCGCTGGCGCCGTATTCGACCAGATAACCCAGCCGATAGGAGGAGCTGGAGCTGGTCTTGAGCGGAGCGTCATTCCACTTGCCCGGCGAGGTGCTGCGGGTCCAACCGCCGATCACAAAGCTCGTGGAATGCGTCATCATCGCGTAGCTCTCATACGTCGTGGAAAATAGACCGGTGGACCAGCCGAAGTCATTCGGCTCCCCCGCCCCCCAGTTGGAGTATTGCCCACTCACCGCACTTCCCCCGTTGCCCACGCCGTTCCAGAACAGCGTCCCGGCCTCCGGACCGTCAAACCAGCGATACCCGGTTCCCGCCGTGTCTGACCCACCCAGCCAAGCATCCTTAGCCGCTTCCTGCAGGAGTCCGAGCAGGAAGGCGTTCTCCTCCTCCGAGGTCACGTTGGCGAGATAGCCCGCTTCCCCGTTCACTTCCCGTGCCTTGGCGGCACTCCGCGCGGCCGGC
>RFWS01000240.1 GCA_009921985.1 bacterium
CTCCGCCTCCAGAGCCACGCCGATCCGTTGAAACCCGGCTTCCGTGCGGTCCCCGACCCGTTCCTGCAGGGCCAAGCCCACGGCCGGATCGAAAAAGAGAACCAGTTCGGGCGAACCTTCATCCAGGGCGAGGGCCACCGAGCGGCGGAACTGGGGCCAGCGGGAGCGTCCCAACGTTCCATCGGCCGTGCGGCGGACCCATTTCAGCAGCTTTTCCGCCTCCCCTTTTTTCTTCCCCATCAACCCACGGATCTTTGCGATCCAGCCGCCGCTGCCTTCCTCCCCCACTTCCCGGATCTCCACGCGGACATCGGTTCCTGCCAGATCCTCAATCCGGTCCCGCAGGGTGCGCGCGGCATAGTGATGTTCCTCCTGTCCGCTCGTCAGGATCAGCACATCCCGCATGGGCGTTGGTCTATGGTTTCACGGAAAAACCACAAGTGACCCAATGTGACAATTTAATGTCAGGTTTCTAGGGTCGCCCTTTCGGGGCTTCGCCCACGGATTTCCAGCGTGGGCGCAATTGCCAAAGCCATTTCCGCAAAATAAAGAGCCGGCTGTCGGATTTGAACCGACGACCAGCGGTTTACAAAACCGCTGCTCTACCCCTGAGCTAAGCCGGCCTATGGCAAGTTTGAGGCAAGACGGTTTCCCCGCAAGCCATCCCCATCAGGGGGTCATTTGACAAACTTGGCCCCCACCTTATCCAGCCATTCCCGCCCCTGCGTCTTTGAACCCTGATTTTGCACTAAGATTTCAATTTTTGAATCGGCGATTTTTTGAGCAACTTCTTCCGCCGCTTTGCCCTCAATAGGCCGATCAAATTGATTGTACCAATAGATGGCTTCAACCCTTTTCTTGATTAACTCCTCAAAAGCCAAATAGGCGCCGTCGGCTTCTTTATTGCTACTGATAAACCAAATGTCGGGACGCCTTCTCAGATCTTGAAACAGGTCAGGGTGTTTTTCTTTTAACCCCGGATAATCAGGGTCGGGCTTAAAACCCCTGACAACGACCCAGTCCAATGCCGCTCCGGTGTTAAAACGGCCTGCTTCCGGTTTTTTCATTTTGGCATTTGGAGTCAGCATTTTGTCGTAAGATTCTCCTGCTTTTCTTTTTTTATTATTTTCTTCGACCTTTTTATTAAATTCGTCCTCCGCGACCTCCCAATCCCTCATGCCTCCACCGTTTGTCAAAAATACAGGGCTATCCGGAAACTCCTTAAAAATTTCATCAAAAATAGCCGGCAACCGACCGGAATTTTGCGCCGCTTTATTGATGCTGACGATCACCCCCAACTTGCGTGCCTGAATCGTCACGCCAAAAAGCTGTTTTCCCGAAACGGGCCCTCCCGGGCCTTTTCCAGTGCCTTGCCCCGTT
>RFWS01000025.1 GCA_009921985.1 bacterium
ACTCCCCTTCCGGCGTGGAATCCGCCACCAAACCACCTCCGGCCTGAACAAACGCCTTGCCCCCCTTCAAAAGAATCGTCCGGATGGATATGCAGGAATCAAGGTTCCCGTTGAAGGAAAAATAACCGGCCGCCCCCGCATAAGGACCACGCCGGGTGGGCTCACCTTCCGCCAAAATCTGCAAGGCCCTCACCTTGGGCGAGCCGCTGACCGTCCCAGCGGGAAATGTGGCCCGCATGACCTGATAGGCATCCTGCCCCGCCCGGAGTTGACCTTCCACCCGGGAGACCAAGTGCATCACATGCGAAAAACGTTCGACCTCCATCAACTCGACCACTTTCACTGTTTGATATTCGCAGACCCGCCCGAGGTCATTGCGGGCCAAGTCGACCAGCATAATGTGCTCAGCCCGTTCCTTGGGGTCGGCCTTCATCTCTTCGGCCAGACGACGATCCTCCTCGGCACTCGTCCCGCGCGGCCGGGTACCGGCGATCGGGCGGATTTCCACACGCCCGTGTTCACACCGCACATGGGTTTCCGGGGAGGATCCCACCAAGGCCAACCCCCCCATTTCCAGACAAAACATGTAGGGGGAGGGATTTATGGTGCGAAGAGCACGATACAGGTCAATCGGACGCCCCGCATACGGCACGGAAAAGCGCTGGGACGGAACCACCTGAAAAATATCCCCCGCGCGGATATGCTCCTGCATCGCTTCGGCCATCCGCACATATTCCGCCTTGGTCATGTTGGGCAAGGCACCGGCCAGAAGATCACCTTCAGGACGACGGGGAACCTCCGCCGTCGACTTTCCGGTAGGCAGGGCCAAACGGGCGGCCAACGCGTCCAGGCGCTGCAAAGCCTGGCGGTAAGACCGCTGCGGATCCTCCCCCACCCGGGTCTGCACCACGAACCTCAAGGTTCGCCGGGCGTGATCAAACACCAAAAATTCCTCCACGAGCGCAAAGCATGCATCGGGAACCCCAAGATCGTCTTTTTTCGCCATGCCGACGGTTGGCTCGAAATAACGGACGGCCTCGAACGCCAAGAACCCCACTGCTCCTCCCGCAAAAGGAGGAGCCTCCACTGGCCACGCCTCCACCGGGCGCAATCCGGCCAACATCGCCTGCACCTCCTGGAGAGGATCCGGCCGCTCCGGAGCCTTTTCCTCCACTTGCCCGTTGGACCGGCTGAAACGAACCCTGCCTTGACGGAACTCCATCACCGCGGCCGGTCGGGATCCCACGAACGAATACCGTCCCAGCCGCCCCGCCGATTCCGCGCTTTCCAGAAGAAAGGCCGCACCCCCCGGTTGGGCCGAAAGTTTTAAATAAGCAGACACGGGGGTTTCCGTATCGGCCAAAATCTCACGGCTGACCGGAATTAGATTGCCTTGGCTCGCCAGTTCCAAAAACTTTTTCTCTTCCGGGTAGATCATGGAATTTTCGGCGGACGAACCGCGATGCCCTGTTGCCGGAGATGACGCTTCACCTGCGGCACCGTCAGTTCCCCAAAATGAAAAAGACTGGCCGCCAGGGCCGCGTCCGCCCCGCCTGCCGGGCCCAGCACCTCCGCAAAATGCCCAGGAGTTCCGGCGCCACCGCTGGCAATCACGGGAACCGGCACGGAGGAACTCACCGTGTGGGTGAGCTCCAGATCATATCCGGCCTTGGTTCCATCGGCGTCCATGCTCGTCAGAAGAATCTCCCCGGCCCCCCTGCGCACCCCCTCGCGTGCCCATGCCAAGGCATCCAGGGACGTGGACTGGCGCCCGCCGTGGCTGGCCACTTCCCAACCTCCACCGGACCGGCCTCCGCCACCTCCGAAATCAGCTCGGGCCTTTGGATCGCCGCCGTGTTCAGACTCACCTTGTCCGCGCCGGCCCGCAACAGCTCCCGGGCATTGTCCACCGAACGCACGCCTCCCCCCACCGTCAGGGGCAAAAAAACTTCTTCCGCCGTCTTCCGCACCGCTTCGAGAAGAATCGGCCGGGCTTCGGAGGAAGCCGTGATATCCAAAAAGACCAACTCATCCGCCCCTTGTTCGTGGTAGGCGCGGGCACAGGCTGCCGGATCCCCGGCATCGCGGATGCCAACGAACTTGACTCCCTTCACCACTCGCCCCCGGTCCACGTCCAAACAAGGTATGATCCTCTTGGTGTTCATAAGCTTATGAGTGACAGTACCTTAAAATGTTCCGCTATAAAGTGTAATAACAGAATTGATCTTAGCCCATTTTTTGGGAATTCTTCATAACTTACTCTCACATCCACCCAGTCCTGATTATGCCCAAAACCTCCCAAAAAACCAAAAAGCCCGCAGCCAAAAAGAGCTCCCCGGCGAAAAAAGCCGTGGCCAAAAAATCCGCTCCCAGAAAAAAAACCGAAATCGCTTCAGTGGTCTCCCCGCGTCTACGGGAAAGCCCCCTGCCGGTGGACCAATC
Source organism: bacterium (assembly GCA_009921985.1). Taxonomy (GTDB): domain Bacteria; phylum Verrucomicrobiota; class Verrucomicrobiia; order Methylacidiphilales; family Verrucolacustridaceae; genus Verrucolacustris. Next base: position 2,443 of record RFWS01000025.1, read on the forward strand.
CGCCCACAAGTTTGTCCTCCAACCCTTCGCTCCCAGCACCCCGGAACCGGAGCTCCCCGCCTACGAATATCTTGGCGAACTTCCCGAAAGCTACGGCACCCGTCGTCTTTTCCTCGCGGCCCGTGATCCCCGCTGGCTCTACGCCTACTGGGATTTTAGCTGGCAGCAGCTCCGCGACGCCGAACAGGAATCTCCGGAAGGAAAGGTGTTTCTGCAAATTTACATCCCCGGGGCTGAGCGGGTACATCAGATCCAGGTCTTCCCCGGATCACGGGAGTGGTATCTGCCCGTCCACCGCCCCGCCACCCTCTTTCAGGCGGAACTAGGCTACTACCGACACGATGGTTCCTTCCATCGACTGGGGGTATCGGACGAGATCCTGACCCCGCGGGATGATCCCTCCCCCAACCGCGAAGTGGAGTTTGTCACCATTCCATTCCATTACTCTTTCCGGCAACTCCTGGATCTGATCCGCAACGAGATCCGCCCTGGGGAAGGCCTGGCCAAGGCGTTGGCCCGCCTCCAGCGCGAAGGTTACCCCCTCCCTTTCCCCTATGCCCTGCGGCGCGTGGTTCCTTCCGGCTTGGCCGACCGCATCCTGGAATATCTGGGAGGCGACCTCATCCGCCGGATCCGCGTGGGCTCGCTGGAAATCACCGAAACTCTCCGGCGCCGCCTCCTCGAACTCGGCTCCAGCGGAATTCCTTCCAGCCTGAGCTCGGGACCCCGGGGGCAGGACCGCAGCTTCTCCATGCACGTCAACGCCGAGCTCGTCATCTATGGCGGAACCGTCCCCGGCGCGAAGGTCACCGTGGACGGGAGGGAGATCCATCTCCGCCCGGACGGAACCTTCTCCTACCACTTCACCTTCCCGGACGGCCGGTTCCATATCCCCATTGCCGCCAGTGCACCTGACGGCCAGGAGGAACGCTCCGTCCTGCTCTCGTTCCTGCGCCTAACCGATGCCACGCCGGGTGTGGATCCCACACGGCAACCTCCCCTCCCCGAACCCATCGGTCGCACGGCCTAACGGCGCGGGATCCCCCGATTATGCCGCTCGGATACGTTGCCCCGATTCTTCACGCCCACCTGCCTTTTGTCCGGCATCCGGAATACCCGGAGTTTTTGGAGGAAGACTGGTTTTACGAGGCAATTACGGAAACCTACCTGCCTTTGCTCGACATGATGGAAGGTCTGGTGCGGGACGGCGTCCCGTTCCGCCTCACCATGTCTCTCACCCCGCCGCTTTGCGCGATGATGCGGGACCCGATGCTCCAGGAGCGCTACGTCCACGGACTAGAGAAACTCCTCGAACTCATTGGCAAGGAATTGGAACGCACGCGCCACGATCCCGTCTTCCATGAGCTGGCCCGCTTTTATCACGATCGCCTCCACCAGTGCCGGCAGATGTTCTGTGATCGCTACCGCCGCGATCTGGTCGGGGCTTTCCGCAAGTTTCAGGACGCCGGGGTTCTTGAAATCATCACCTGCGGAGCCACCCACGGCTTTCTTCCCCTCATGCGGGAATTTCCGCAGGCCGTTCGCGCCCAGATTCAGGTCGCTCGGAACGACTACCGAAACTGCTTCGGCCGCGATCCTCGTGGCATCTGGCTTCCCGAGTGTGCCTACTACCCCGGGGTGGAGAACTACCTGCAGGAGGCGGAAATCCGTTGGTTCATTCTCGATGCCCATGGCGTCCTTTATGCCGAGCCCCGTCCGGCTTACGGGGTTTTTGCCCCGGTTTTTACCCAAGCCGGCCCCGCCGCCTTCGGTCGGGATATAGAATCCAGCAAGCAGGTTTGGAGTGCCGAGGAGGGCTATCCCGGCGATGGGGATTATCGCGACTTCTACCGCGACTGTGGTTTCGACCTCGAGTACGACTACATTCGCCCCTACATCCAGCCCAACGGCATGCGTAAATTCACCGGCTTGAAGTATTACCGCATCACCGGAAAAACTCCTCACAAGGAGCCTTACCGGCCTTGGGTGGCGCGGGAGCGTGCCGCTGCTCACGCCGGCAATTTCATGTTCAATCGCGAGAAGCAAATCGAACACCTCAGGCGGGAAATGGGAGTCGAGCCGATCGTGGTCTGCCCTTACGACGCCGAGCTTTACGGCCACTGGTGGTATGAGGGGCCGATGTTCTTGGATTACCTGTTCCGCAAAACCGCCTACGACCAGAAAACTTTTGAGATGATCACCCCGTCGGAATTTCTCGGTCGCCATAACACCCACCAAATCGCCACCCCCAGCGCCTCTTCCTGGGGCAATGAAGGCCATTGGTCCGTCTGGCTCGAGGGCTCCAACGCATGGATTTATCCCCACCTGCACATGGCGACAGTACGTATGATCGAACTGGCGGGCCGATTCCATCAAACCCAACCCCACCAACTCCGCGACCGGGCCCTGCGGCAAGCCGCCCGCGAGTTGTTGCTCGCCCAGTCTTCCGATTGGGCCTTTATCATGAAAACGGGAACTATGGTGCCCTACGCCGTGAAGCGCACCAAGGACCACCTGCTGCGCTTTAACCGCCTCTACGATCAGATTCTCGCCGACCGCGTGGACGAGTCCTTCCTTGGAAATTGTGAATGGCGTAATCCGATCTTTTTGGATCTCGATTGGCGCGTCTACGCCTGATATTTAATTCGAGCGTTCTTTCTTTTTCTTCCTTAACTGAGCTGACGAAGGTTTTTTCTTCCCCTCGATTGCCTTGAGACGGCGGGCCCACTGGGGCAACTGCTGGATGTAGGCCTCCATTTCCATCTGCTCCTTGATCGGACGCGCCGGTGCCCCCCGCCAAGTCTGCCCCTCCGGCACATCTTTGGTGACCCCGGACTTCGCCGTGAGGATAGCCCCGGAACCGATATGGATATGGCCAACGGTTCCGACGTGTCCCGCGATCGTCACGTGGTGTCCGGTGGTGGTACTTCCGGAGAGTCCGCTCTGGGCCACGATCACAGTGTGGGGCCCCACCACGCAGTTGTGGGCGATCATCACCAGGTTGTCGATTTTCACGCCTTCCCCAATGTGGGTTCGGGCAAAGCGGCCCCGGTCAATCGTGGTGTTTGCTCCAATTTCGGCATCGTCGTCAATCTGCACATACCCCAGTTGCGGAACCTTCTGGTGCTTGCCGTCTTTCATCTCATAGCCAAACCCATCGGCCCCCACCACCGCCCCGGCATGCAGCACCACCCGATTTCCAATCCGACAACGATCCCCCACATAGACGCGCGGATGTAGCATACAGCGGGCGCCAATCGCCACATCCCGACCGACGTAGGAGCCTGCAGCGATCTGGGTTTCTTCTCCGACAACGGCTCCCGCCTCAATCACCACATGCGGCCCGATCCCCACTCCCCGACCGATCTTCGCCTTGGGATCGACCACGGCGGAAGGATGAGCTCCTAAAAGTCGGGGAGGCTCAGGAGGGGCAAAAAGCATCGCCACCCGGGTAAAAGCAGCCGAAGGATTAGCCACCCGAATTCTTGCTTTTCCAAGGTCTTTGGGGGCTTGGGGCCCGACGAGAAGGGCCGCGGCTTGGGTTTGGCGGGCCGCCGCCTCGTAACGGGGGTGGGCGAAAAAAGAAAGATCACCGGGTCCAGCCCCCTGCAAATCGGAAATTCCAGAAATCTTGAGAGTAGCTTCTCCCTCGAGCTTACCACCGACCAGCTCGGCGATTTCAGCTAAGCTCCGCGCCGAGCTCATGGGAGGCGGAAAAGCCTACTTTTTCTCTTCCTTTTTGGAGGAGGCGGGTGCGTCTTTATTCAGGATGCCAAGAACCTGTTGGGTCACATCGTCCATACCCTCAGAAAAAATAAGAGATCCCGGCGTGGGGACTTGCGGTTTGACGAAAACCATATTGTACTTGTTCTTGGCGACCTGGGACAAAACCTTGTTGATGTCCTCCGTCAGTTCTTGAGTCAACCTTTGGCGCTTATCATCGAGAATTTTGGATGCGGTCTGAGCAAAGGCCATCATTTCACGCTGTTTGACCTGCCCCTCCTCCCCTTTGGCCTTTAACTGGCTTTCCTTTTCCTTTTTCTTGGCATCCGACAAGGCCGGATCCTGCAAATCTTTTTGCAAAGCATTGATCGATTCGATCAGGGATTTTAAACCCGCATCCCTTTCATTCCTCTCTTTTTGGTAGTTGGAGGCAAGATCCTCCATTTGCTTCTGGGAATCTTTGGCCTTGTAGTATTCTTTAAGAATCGCGTTGTAATCGACGACGGCAATTTTGGAAAAATCTTGGGACTGCAGCGAAAAAACAAAAAGAGACAAAATTAAAAAGAGGAGAGATTGCTTCATCCTTGATAGGTTCTTAAAAATTAAAGGAGCTTTCAAGATAAAATTTGACTCCTCCTCGATTGTTCGGGTCCGCTGTCATCACGGGATAGCCGAATGAAAACTTCATCGGAACAAGGGTGATCAGCTGAATTCCCGCGCCCACCCCGATCTGAAAGCCGCCGTTGACAGCGTTAAAGGTTTGCGACGATCCGTTCACCATCATGCTTTGCGTGTTGTTGTAAATTTTGGGCTGAAAATCAAAAACATTCTGGTTCACGAAACCGCCATCACAAAATGTGAAAAGTCTCATGGTGTCCGTTAAAATGGGCGGCGGTGCAGATATTTCGATCTGGTAGATTCCGGAGGTGGATCCTCCAACGGGTTGCCCATCCTGCTTGGGCCCGACCGCGCCACTGTTGACGGTTCCGAAAATGGCCGGAGAGAATCCGCGCACCGAGCCACTGCCCCCTGCAAACAATTGATCCCAAACCGGGACATACTCAGTGGAGCTAAAACCATCAACCAAGCCTACTTGGGCTTTGCCCATGAGGATCACGTCTTTTTCCTCCCAAAGCAGATGATGGGTTTTGAACTCGGCTCTTATTTTCCAAATGTTTTCACTGCCCAACAAAGGCCCCCCCGCTCCCTCGAGGCTCACTTCAAATGTTTGTCCTCGCCTTGGTAGATTGATGTTGTCCCGACCATCATAGGCAATCCTACCGCGCAGGGAGGATTTGAAAGTGTCCCCGGTCGACGCCTGAAAGTAAGGAGGAGCATCTTGCTCCAGATTCAAAATATTGAAGTATTCCGGGCGGTATTCGGCTCCGATGGACCACCGATTGAGGGGGAAATCATCACCGAGCTGACGACTGATGCCAATGGCTGCACCGTAGTTTTGTTGGCTGTAGAACTCGCTTAAGTAAGACGCCCCGTTGTAATAGCCCGACGTGGATAGCCGCAGGGGCTTATCCAAGAACCATGGCTCAATGAAATCTAAACTTAGATTCTGAGAACGGAATCCGACGTTCGCACGGAACCTTGCTTTTTGTCCGGCTCCCTTCCAATTCCCCGGATTGATGTCGCTTAGCACCTTCTCAAGGTCAAAGTTGGTTTGGGATGCGGTGATTCCCACCGTCAGCAATTCAGCAGAGGATACCCCGGCCTGGAAGGAGATTTCGGCGGTGCGCTTTTCCTCCACCTTGACGATCAGCCTTTGCCGGTTGGGAATGTCGGTTTCTTCAGCGTAAGTTTCAACTTTTTCAAAATAGCCAAGCCCTTCGATTTTTTTCTTGCTGGATTTCTCCCGGACGGTGTCAAACACCTCCCCGGGGGCAAGGTCGATTTCCCTTCGGATGACCTTGTCCTTTGTCATGTTGTTGCCCTGGATTTCTATTTTATCGACGTAAAATTTCTCACCTTCTTTGATTCCGAAATTCACGTCAATCATGCCTGTTTCGACGTTCGGCTGAAGCCGAGCCTCGATACGGGCCTCCCGAAACCCCCGTCGGCCATACTTGTCCTGCAGGGTTTCGATCGAGGCCTGCAAACCGTTAACGGAGTAAATCTCGCCGGACTGCAGCCCGTCCGCCTTGATCATCTTGACTTCCACCGGATCAAAAATGTCCTTGAATTTGGATTTGTTCTGGAGTTCGTTTTGCAGGTCGTCCGAGGAAAAGAACGTGTTGCCATCCACCGTGAGAACGCCGACACGATATTGTCTTCCTTCCTCGATCCGATAGGTGACGATGAGGTCTTCCGCGGGAATGTCATCGGGATCAAAATCTTCGGGGCGGATCTGATCCCGTTTGGCTTCGTCGGCCTGTGCTTGTTCATTTCTCACGTTTCTTGGCAGGTCGACGGAACCAGTGACATTGACGTCGATATACCCCTTGTTGAGATAAAAGTTTTTTAACCGGGCAATATCATCCTTCATGGCCAATTCCTCATAGCGGTCCGTTTTACTGAAGATCTGCCACCAAGCCCGGGGTTTTAATTTCACCACCTTGGTGAGTTCTTCGGAGGTGGCCGCCTGATTTCCAATGAAACGGATTTTGCTGATGAAACCACGGATGCCCTCATCGATTTCAAACGTCACCTTCGCCTCCCCCCCTTGAACCGCTGTGGTCACCGGGGTGATTCGCACGTCCTTGAATCCCTTGTCCCGGTAGAAATCTTCCATGGCAACCGCATCCCGGCGGAGTCGTTCCTCGCTCAAAGTATCCCCCGCTTTCGTGACCGTTTCCTTCTTTTTAAAGGCATTCACCAGGGATTGGCTTCCTTTTTCGTCGCTGGCCGTCAGGGCCTTGAGTTTCAGATCCAAAAGATCTTCCTTGTCGACGGACAGTTGATCATCAAAGCCGCCATCCGCCCGCTTCCTTTTCACCTCGACATCCGAAACCCGAACTTTTGGGTCCACCAACACGGAAAGACGGACACCCCGCTCGCCATCCTCGGAACGCATCTCCGAGGTAACAATCTGGACGTTGCCGTAATCTCCGGTCGCATAAAGGCTTTCAATGTCCCCGTCGACGGTCTGCTGGGAGTAAATTCCCCCCTTGGTGCTCCGCATGTTTTGGCGGATCTTATCCTCATTGATCGGCACGTCCTCACGCCGCGAGGAATATTCAATTTCCAGGATTTTTATCTGCCCCGTTGAAATCGTCCGATCCGAGGCGGAGGGCGAGGGAACGTAGGTTCGGGCCCTTGTTTGACTTGGTTGAGTGGAAGTCTCCGTTTCCTTTTGCTGGGCAAGCAGTTCAGTTCGGGGAAGACCACCCAAAGACATAAGAAAAAGCAGCCAAAAAGACCCTAAGGAGGTTCTTTTGAGCACACCCGTTGTATTGCCCGATTTTTTCACGGTAAAGTGCGTAAATAGCTGCCAATAAGCGTTTGTCGATAGTTGCTTGAACTATTTATTACTTATTGATATTTAATAACTTACCGAGATCAAGATCAGGCTTTTTTCTCTTTTGCTGATTTTTCTTCTTCGGAATCAGCTTTGCGACCTTTACGGACCTTGGTCGTTTTCTCAAATCCCTCTTCGCTCTTACCCGAAATCTTGATCTTAAGGGTGCTTTTGACGGCATAGCCCAAATGAACCACCACCTCATGATCACCGACTTGGTTAAGGCTCTTGGACAGATCAATGTCCCTCTTTTCGACCGTAAAACCTTTTTCGGCCAGAGCGGCCGCAATTTCCCCAGTCGTGATGGAGCCAAATAGCTTGGAAGCTCCGTCTTCCGCCTGCTTCAGTTCAAAATTTAGCACGACCCTCGCCAAGCGGTTGGCTTTTTCCTCCGCCTCAGCGGTTTCGGCTGCCTCCCGTTCCGCCCGCCGTTTCTTTAAGGCCTCCAGTTGGCGCTTGCTGGCGGCACTGACCGGCGCCGCCAGCCCGTTGGGGAAAAGGAAATTCCGGGCGTATCCGGGACGGACTTTGACAAGATCGGCTTCGGCGCCCAATCCGCGGACCGGGCCTTTAAGGATGACTTCAAGATTCATGGTTGTGCTCCTGGCTGGGGGTTAAAAAGGAACGTCGTCATCGGCCGGATCAGCCGCCGGCGCTTTCGGAGGGGCGGATTCACCGCCTCTTTCCCGGGACGCTCCACCTTCGGCTCGCGGACCGCGGCCTCCGCCGCCACCCCGCGATAAAAACTGCACCCGATCGGCCCGCACCCGCAACCGGCTCTTCTTTTCCCCCTCTGGCCCCTCCCATTGATCGAGTTGGAGGCGGCCCTCGACGAAAACCGGGGCGCCTTTGGACAGATAGTCGCGGCAGGTCTCGGCCTGCCGCCCCCAAACCACCACATCCACGTAGCAAACCTCCTCCTTCTCGGTTCCATCCTGGGCGCGGTAGGTCATGTTGATGGCCATGGCCAAATCCCCCACGGCCGTGCCTTTGGGAGTGTGGCGAACCTCCGGATCCCGGGTCAGGTTCCCCATCAGAAAGACTTTGTTGAGGCTGGCCATGGGACGCTCGCGTCAAACCACCGCAGCGGCTTTCGACGATCCTTGTTTGGCCTCTTCCCCGGCCGCCACGAGAAGATGGCGATAGACCGGCGCACAGAGTTCCAGCTTGCCGCGCAGTTTGGGAATTTCCGACGGCGGCAGTTCACAAGTGAAGTTGACATAAAAGCCGGATTCCAGCGGCCCGGCCACGTATTCAAATTTCTTCCGTTCCATCTTTTGCGTGCGCACCACCCGCCCGCCGACGGATTTCACTTCGGTTTCCACGATGGCCAACGTTTCCGGCAGAGACTCCTCCTTGCCGGCTAGGTCTAAAATCACCAACAGGTCGTATGTTTTCATGCCTCCACTTTCCGGTTGCCCAAGGGCAGCGCGGCCTCCCAGCCGTCCCGCCACCAGGTTTCCACCGCTTCCGCGGCCGCCGCCACCATCCGTGCGACCACCGGCCGCTCTTCAGGGGCAAACTTTTCCAAAACGTGATCCGCTGCCTCCCGCTCAACCGCCGGGCGACCCACTCCCCCCCGCAGTCGGGCGAACCCCCGGACTCCGAGATGTGCCTCGATCGATTCGAGACCCCGGTGCCCGCCGCTTGATCCTTCCGCCCGGAGGCGAAGACGCCCGAGGGGCAGATCGATGTCGTCCACAATCACCATAAAATTTTTCAGAGGAATTTTCCACCAGTCCATCACCACCCGGATGGCTTCGCCCGAGGCGTTCATCATCGTGGTCGGCTTGAGCAGAATCCGGTTTCCGGGCAACCGGGCTTCCCATGCCTCGGCTTGGCAGCTTTTTTTCCAGGAGATGCCCTGCCCGGCGGCCATCCGATCGACCACCTCGAAACCGAAATTGTGGCGGGTTCCCCGATAGGCGGAACCCTCGTTTCCCAATCCGGCGACGAGGCAGGTCTCCATGAAAACTGCCGCCGCTTACTTCTTGGCCGGTTCCTTCTTGGCTCCCTCCTTGGCTTCCGCCTTCGCGGGTTCCTTGGCATCCTTCTTGGGCTCGGACTTGCCGGCCTCCTTTTCCTTTTTCTCCCCAGCCGCTTCGCCTTCCTCGCCATCCTTCTTTTCCCGGATGACTTCGGGCTCGGTGACGGCGGCGGTACCGGCAGCCGGTTCCTCCTCCACTGTCGGCAGCAACACCATGAACACAGGCAACTCCTTTGCGTTCAGCACAGTCACACCCGCGGGTAACTTGACCTCGCTGACATGAATGGACTGACCAACCTCAAGCGCGGAAACATCCACATCGATGCGATCCGGAAGATCCTTCGGCAGACATTCCACCCGGAGAGTACGGAGCGCGTGATCAAGAATCCCGCCCCCGGTACGGACCCCCACCGCCTCCCCGATTTCATGAACCGGGACTTCAACACGGAGCTTCTTGTTTTCCTCCACTTGGTGAAAATCCACGTGCTGAATCGTGTCCTTTAATGGGTCGTGCTGGACTTCCCGAATCAGGGCCATTCTTTTTGTGACCGCTCCCCCAGCACCCTCCACGGACAAATCCACAAGCACGCTCTCCGACGAGGCACCGTGCAGGGTTTCCGCCAGTTCCCGGCCATTGAGTTCCAAAGCTTCAGCCTTGCCACTTCCATAGAGAACCGCCGGTACACGGCCGTTGGCACGGATGCGGTGAGGCCGACGCCCCCCGATCTCCGACCGCAGTTTCGCTTTGATGCCTAACCTTTTAGCCACATGAACCTCCGGAGTAAGATGAGCTGAAAATTAAACCATCCCAAACCTCAGGGGTCAACGAATTTCCCGTTCAAAACTTCGATTTTTTCCATGAAAGAAGCCTTGCAAATCAGAAATTTGGACAAAAAAAGAACCCTTGGAGGTTTTGCCTCCAAGGGTTCATACGGGAGTGGGAGTTCGCCACGCTCTCTTCCCCATCGACTGG
>RFWS01000241.1 GCA_009921985.1 bacterium
CACGGTGTCCCCGTGGTAGGCGCCTTCCGGTGAGATGAACTCCGTGCGCTGGCCTTGTCCGGCTTGGGCGAAGGACTGAACAATCATCTTTAGGCCGGCTTCCATGGCGGTGGAGCCGTCATCGGAAAAAAAGACGCGATTCAGTCCCTTGGGCTCCGCATCGGGATTCGTGTAGGCCAAAAGTTCCGCGGCCAGACGGACGGCGGGCTCATGGGTTAACCCGAGGAAAGAGGAGTGGGCGATTTTTTCCAACTGGGTGCGGATAGCCTCGTCCAGCTTGGGGTGGCGGTGGCCGTGGAGGTTCGTCCAGATGGAGGAGTTGCCATCGAGATACCGTTTTCCCTCTGCATCGATCAACCAGGAGCCTTCCCCCGCCACAATGCTGATGGGATAAAAGGACGGATCCATCCACACCGAATGCGGGGTGAAGGGATGCCAGAGATGTTTCCGGTCGAGCCGGACGGTCTCTTCCGCGTTCACGCCATCGGTAAACGGTCCAACGCGTCCACCAATCGTTGGATGTCCCGTTCTGAATGCCTGGTGGAAAGGCTGATGCGGAGGCGGGCGGTCCCTTCCGGAACCGTCGGGGGGCGGATCGCGGCCACTTCGATGCCTTGGGCACGGAGAAAGTCCCGTGCCTTAAGGACGGCTTCGTTGGATTTCAGGATGTGGGGTTGGATCGGGCCCAGAGAGGAAGTGGGATGATGGGTGGCGAGAAGGCGGATGTTATTTTTGAGGTGTTCACGCAGCTGATCTCCCTCCGGGGAGCGAATGATGCGAACGGCCTCGGCGGCGGCGGCCATAGAGGACGGGGCCGGGGCGGTGCCAAAGAGAAAGGCTCGGGCCTCGTTGAGGAAATGATCGATCACGGAGGCAGCGGCGGCGACGAATCCTCCGGAAGATCCCAAGGCCTTGCCCATTGTTCCCATGTGGATATCGACCTGGTGGGAGAGTCTTTTTTCAGCAGCCCAGCCGGCACCTTCCGGTCCAACGACCCCGTTGGCATGGGCCTCGTCAAGAAGTAGCCAGGCATCAAAACGCTCTTTTAAGGCCGTCAAAGCAGCCAGATCAGCGAAATCACCATCCATGGAGTGGAGGGATTCCGCCACCAGCAGAATTTTTCCATCCGGAACCAGTTTCCGGGAAGAAGCGAGGGATTCCTCCAGACTGGAGGGATCGTTGCGGGTGAAAAGCCGGAGGCGAGCTTGGGAGAGCCGGGCTCCGTCAAAAAGGCAGGCATGAGCGTTCCTCTCCAAAAGAATGGTGTCTTTTGGGCCTACGAGGGAGGGAATGATACCAAGCGGGGTTTGATAGCCCGAGGCAAAGACCAAGGCAGCTTCGGTCCCCTTCCATTCGGCCAGGCTTTTCTCCAAAACCGTG
>RFWS01000242.1 GCA_009921985.1 bacterium
TCCACTGCATCTACATCGCACCCGATTCCGGAAATTTCCAGGTGGCCGACGGCATCCTCGCCGATGTGGCCCCCACTCTTCTGGAAATGCTCGGCGTGCCCAAACCTGCCGCCATGACCGGCTCTTCCCTCCTTCGAAAAAAGTAGGAAGCTACCTACCGAATCCTCATCCTAAATCGCCGGGAGACTGTCATGAAAAAAGCTACTCTGAAGCAGAAAACTCCTCAGGTAATGGCCATGACCGCCAACGAAATCCGCATCGAACAGGCCGAGCGCCGGCTTTACGCCATTCTCGACCGGCAAACCCGTCTGATCGAGGGGCTCATGAAATCAATCAAGCCGGACGACCTGGAAGACGACCTCGCGAAAAACCTCAAGGAAACCAACGGCATGCTGGATGACTGCTTCTGGCAATTTCTTGGTCCTGTAGAGCCCGGAGACCAGGTGGTCTCCGCCTATGACAACAAGATGACCGAGGGAACCGTGGTCAGCATTCAGAAGGAATCTGCCCACAAGGATTACGGCTCGGCCGTTGTCGAATTTCCGGGGGAGAATCCCAGAACCATGGATGTCTGTGAATTGGTCAAAGTCCGCGGCCCCGTCCTCCCCACCGATTCCGTCATCCCCGGGCCGAATTAATCTTTCCTGATTTTTCCGGCAGGGCCACCGTTTCCCGCCATCCAGCGAAACATCGCCACGGCTTCCTCAAAATAATGCATGCCATCCATCCCCATCTTTCCAAACTCTCCATACCCGTGCCCGAGAAAGACCCCCTCCACTCCGGCATTCCTTGCCGTCCGCAGATCCACCTCGCTGTCGCCGACAAACAGGTGCCTGCCCCGCGGCGCCCGTAGCTGACGGAACGCCTGTTGCAAGGGTCGCGGATCCGGCTTGCGGAATCCCTCCTCCCCGCTCACCACGGTCCGGATCCATCTCCCCCACCCCAGTTCCTCCACCAACGCTCGGGCCGCCCGCCCGTCCTTGTTCGTGCATAACCCCAGCCTCCACCCTTTTTGGACCAACCGCCTCAAGCCGTCATCCACCCCGGGAAACGATCTCGTGCCGCCCTTGGGATTTTTTCGGTACTCCTCCAGATATTGCCGCGTCAGGATCGCCACCTCCTCCTCCCCGGCTGATTCACCTGTCAATTTCCACGCCCGCTCGATCAATGTCCGCGGCCCCTTGCCAATTAGCTCCCGGGTCTCGGCTTCCGGAATCCCCTTCCGCCCGTTTCTTTGCAGTACCCTCCCCAAGGCCCGGGAGATATCCGCCAGCGAATCCGCCAGCGTTCCGTCCAAATCAAAAACCGCAAATCCACTGAACGCTCGATTCATTGGATTGTTTTTTGGCTTCGTCGGCTTGCCGGGATCCAGGAATCAA
>RFWS01000243.1 GCA_009921985.1 bacterium
TGCCGGGCTTTGGTTGGAGTATCTTCAGGAACAAGGTGTCAAAACCGTGAAGCGAGCGAAAGAGGTCATGCAAAGGCCTTTGGCCTTCACGTTGGTGGAACTGCTGGTGGTTATCTCTATCCTTGGTCTTTTGGCGGGACTTTCGATTCCGGCGATATCGGCGGCCAGAAACTCTGCATTGACCGCGGCCTCAACCGGGAACTTGCACCAAATCAACATCATGATGAAAAGTTATCTGGCCGAGAATAATAACTTTTACCCGCGAGCGGAAGAAACCGACAACATTAGCTGGAGAAGGACTGTCTGGGAAGCGGCCAACGGCTCGTTAAACCCCGACGGGCAATGGACAAAAGGTGATGTGGTGCCCGCTGATGAGGGCAAAATACGGCATCGACAGTTATCATCCATGGGGACGGGGCAACTACTCCATCAACCAATATTTCAATATTTATCTGGATCGTGAGCGTCGCCACGCCCTTCGTACCGAACAAATGCCGGGGAAAACTGAGCCTTTCATCATCGTTGGTAACGAGTTTAGTCCGCCCAACCAAAAGTTTGGCGCACTTCCTTGGTTTGTCTCCACAAAATACCCCACTCCTTCCGGGTGGGGGAACACGGCTTACGCCTACGGGGCCGGAAAAAACAAGGCATTGGCCATGTTCATCGATGGCCACGTAGAGTTGCTGGATGGCAAGCGAGGCAACGAGATTGATGATAAAATAAAAAACGACACTACTTTCGAATAAAAAATCAAATTTCTCCCCGCCGCTTTTCCAAGGCCAAACGGATCTCGTGGCAGCGCTGCTCATTGAGGGGGTAGAAACGGATCAGCAGAATCATCCCGACTGCCATCACGATCGGAAAAAACACGAACAGAGCCCGCATTTTGAACAGAGTGTCCGGTCCCTGCTGGGCCCCCAAGGCGACATCGAAGCCCGAAACATCCAAAATCACGCCGGCCAACAAAACAGAAAGGGCAAATCCCAGTTTCTGGATGGAAAACAGGATAGCTGAGAGGCTCCCTTCCCGACGACAGCCGGTCTGAAGTTCGTCATAATCGACCACGTCGGTTTGCATAGAAGGGAGGATAATCCAGATCCCGCTAACCACGGGGCCGATCAACGCGGAGCAGACAATCTGGAGGTAGGGATAGTTGGGTGTGATCAGGAACCATTGGGAGAGGGTGGCAGCCAGATAGCCAAAGCCGTTCAGGTAAAGGGCCGGGATTTTGCCCAGTTTCCTCGACATCCAGGCAAAGAGGGGGACGGATAAAATCGAAGTGATCATCATGGCGGTCCCGCCATACCCCGCCACCAGAGCGGCGGCAGCTTTGTCCCCGTGAAACACATAGTAAAGGCTGACGTAGTAGCCGAGCG
>RFWS01000244.1 GCA_009921985.1 bacterium
GAATTTTCTCACCCGACCGGATGGGGCAGATTAACCGGGTCGGATACTCCAAAACCGAATCGCCTCGGCTTTGGTAACCGCCTGGAAATAATGTTTTTTCACCATGGCGGGGGAGTTGCCCATTTCCTCGGCGACTTGGTAGACGTTCTTAATATCGGCCATCCGGTAAGAGCCGAAAGAGTGCCGGCAACCGTTGTACTTCCATTCCAAGCCAGTCCTTAAAGCCAAAAGCTCCTGCCGGGTTTGCATGTTGAAGTTGGGAACAATCCTCCCGCTCTTGGGCACGCCCGTTTTCTCCAAAAAGGCAGCCAAGGCTGGCAGGATGGGCACAATCCTTCGGCCAAGCTGCTTCTTGGACCCCGCGGCTTTCACCTCAATGTGGGACTCATCCGGATCGGGATGGGGGCGGACCTGGGACCAATCCATCCGGCAGATCTCACAGGTACGAATGCCGGAAAACATGGCGATGGCGAAAAAGGGCAGCTCCTCCGGCAAGGCCTGATCCAGCAGAAGTTTGGCCTCCTCAGGAGTCCAGATCTGGACTTCCCCGGGCGTTTCCACGTCGAACGGTAGCTTTTGGGCAACGGACTTCTCCCCTTCCGGGATGTATTTGCCTTTGGCGAAATTGAAAAGCTGAACCAAGAATCGGATTTTGTTGTTCCGGGTTCTCCCGCTCCAGGTCTTGAGAAGATTTTCCAGATCTTCCACCGTCACCGCGATCATTGGCTTCTCCATCTTTTTTAAAGCAGAGTTCAGCAGAAAATTCCGAAGGCTTTTGATCCAAGTGTGTCCCTTCCCGCGGGCGGTCTTTTCCTCAATGAGGGCATGAGCCGCCTCCATCATCGTCCCGTCCTTGAGTTTGCCGACCCGCGCAAGATGGGCTTGGACGAAGCCGGAGACACTTCTCCCCTCCAAAAGCTTGTGTGCCTCCGCATATTCCCGGGCCGCATGTTCCAAACTCACCCCCAGCCCAGCAATCGCCAGACGGGCTCGGTTCAGGTCCTGAAGATCGGCCGGATCGGTGTTGGCGACCTCGATTCGTCCGGCACGCAGATTCCCGGCAATACGGCGTGCCTCTTCCTTGGCCTGGGCGTATTCGATAAAAAATTTCCGAACCCTCTGGCGCCCCTGCCAAAAAACCACCCGGTAGCCCGTACGGGTTTTATCCCTGTCGAAATAAATCAATACTTGGACGGAGCCATCACCAACGACCTCGGGCTTTCCGGGTTGAGGCCTTCCGGAAGCCATTTTTTGGATAAATCGACCGGCTTTTTGAGCGTCCATACATAGGAATCTGTCCACTTTCTGCCCACTAATCAACAAAAAATATGTAAACTATTACAAATCAACGTGGAGGCGGTGGGAGTTGAA
>RFWS01000245.1 GCA_009921985.1 bacterium
AGCGGGGTGGATGTTCCGACTGTTTCCCGGTGGCTGGGTCATAAAGACGGCGGGGTACTGGTTCTCCAAACGTATTCCGAATACTGCTCCGCTCATTCCCAAGCCATGGCCCAAAAAGTCATCCTGAAATGACTATTCGGATCGGCCGTGCAGCCAGTCAAAAAACTTTTTAGCGCTGACTCGGTTATGCCGGATTCCGTCGATTTTCTTCAAATGACGTGATTTGACGAGTCGCCTGATTGTTTCTTCGTCACATTTACCCATCCTTGCCATTTCCTTGGTCGTAAAAACCACGCCTTTTTTACACAAAGCTTCGATCAGAACTTCCCTCGCTACATCCAACAAATCGTGAGAGGTCAATCTCTTTAGCCATCCGTGCTTTAGTTTCTGAAGCATCGCCGGACTTGGCAAAGATAGGGATCGCATCGGAAAAGTGATATTCGGGACTGGTTGGGGGGCAGGCGTAGCCGGGGCCTTGAAAAAGCTACCAAGGTCCAAGGGGAGGTACTTGGATTGCGACGCATTTAATTTTGTACTCATCTTGACAAGAGTACCTACAGTATGTATATGTGTCAAATGAAAAAAGGGCTGCGCGTCAGGCTTCCCGAAAAAATTCACCCTCTCCACCGGGTCCGGCATGTGGTGGGCATGACCCAAAAGGACTTCGCCTTTCAAATCGGGATATCCCCCCAGATGCTCCAAGCCATTGAACTTGGGAAGCGCCGCCTTAAACCCGAGGTAGCCGAAGTGGTTCATACCCTTACGGGGGTCCTGCCCAATTCCCTTAAAAAGGGTCCTCCCCGCTCCAGCCTTGGAGGAGTCTTTGATGCTCAGAGGTTTCAGATGTGGCAGATGGTTCGTCAGGGTGAAAACGAGGAGGCACCCAAAAGAGTTCTGGAAAAAAGGGTGGAGGCTTTGAAGTGGATTGGCCAAGCCATGCAGAACAGCAAACGGGGGCTGATTTGGGAGGAAGAGTTCCGCAGATTCCTACTCAAAACGATTCAACGCTACCGAATCAGCAAAGAGCTTGAGAAATTGAAACGCGAGCACCTGGCCAAGGGCGGGAAATGGCCGGATGAAGCCTTTTTACCATCTAAAGAGGCAAGTAAGCGGGCCACGATCGCCTCACTGATTCTAAAAATTAAAAATTAAACTCAGGTTTGGTGGTTTTTCGTCGAAGAAATTCAATTTCTCGGCCGAAAATCAAAAAAAACCCTCAGAAAACTTCCGAAAAACCTCTCCTTTACTGCATTTCCCGGTCGATTTCCCGGTGTATTCCTGGTCGATGTCCCGGTAAATTCACGGTCTAGCTCCCGGTCTGAACCGGCCTTTTCTCGGCCAACTGCCTGAAAAACCGGCCCTTTTCCC
>RFWS01000246.1 GCA_009921985.1 bacterium
ATCGGGCGAGCAGCCAGCTGCTCGCCCCTACCAGATCGTTACTCCTTCGGCTTCGATTCCGCCGTGTCGGCCTTGAGCCTGGTGTAGTCGGCCTTCATTTCCTGAAGGGCTTGGGTGACTTCCTCTGCCGATTTCTTGGCGGCATCGGTGACCTTGCTGGCGGCCTGAATGGAGGCGGCGTTCAGTTCGGTGGTGAAATAAGTCTGTACCTCCTGAAGCTTGTCGACGGCTTTGGTCAGCTTGGCTCCGATCGCGCGGACTTTTTTGTCCACTTCGGTGTACTCCTGCTTGGCTTTGTCCATGCGTGTCTGGCTGATGGTTTTTAAGTCACCCTGCATTTTGGCGAGATCCGCCTCCCAATCCTTGAAGCGGGCATCGGCCACGGAGCGGAAACGGTCGATCCGTTCGGAAAGGGTGGCTTGGACGTCCTTATAGTCCTTCAGCTGGTCGGTGAAGTCTTCAAAAGCGTCACGGGGCTTGTCCGATTCGGCAGAGATACGGTTCAGTTGATCCACGGCTTCCTTGAGTTCCTTGACGGTTTTGTCGATCAGGGCCTCGATTTTTTCAAGGTTGGTGGTCATTTCCCGGGCCTTTTCGGCAGTGTCGGAGGCGGGGAGGGTGGTGGTCAAAGTGAGAGTCAGGGCCAGAGCGGCAAAAAGGTATTTGTGCATGGGATGGATATAGTTCACGGTTCGCAGGCTGGAAGCAAAAAGGATTTGAGGGGTGGGATTAAGATGAAGATTAAGATAAAGAGAGTGTTCAGGCTGAAAGGTTGGATGTTCGGTAGGGGCAAGCAGCTGCACTGCTTGCCCGATGGAAAGATTCGGAATTCGGGGCTTGGGTGGCCCATCGGGCGAGCAACAAGTTGCTCGCCCCTACCGTGGTTTGCGCCGCCAATCCGTGTATTTTCAAACCATGCCTTGGGCGCTTCTTCTTTTCGCTTCGGCTGCTATCGCCATCGCCGACGAGCGGTTGGTCGAGGTGACTCCGGACAATGTCCCAGGGGTGGTGCTGGATTTGAGGTATGCCTCGACCAATAACCTCACGGGAAAAGCGCTTTACCCTGAAGCCAAGGCTTATTTGCGGAGGGAGACGATCCGGAAACTGGGGCAGGTGGCGGATCGGTTGCAGGAGAAGGGATATCGACTGGTGATTTGGGACGCGTGGAGGCCGGCCTCGGCGCAGCAGGCGCTTTGGGCGGCCAAGCCGGATGGTCGATTTTTAACCCCTCCGAGTAAAATCAGCCGTCACAACAGGGGAACCAGCGTGGACGTAACCCTGGCGGACAGAAGTGGAAAAATCCTGGAGATGCCAAGTGATCACGATGAATTCAACGCCCAGGCGGATGAGGATTTTTCCGATGTGCC
>RFWS01000247.1 GCA_009921985.1 bacterium
GGAAGATGTGTTGGACCGGCTTTTCGCCCAATTTTGTATCGGCAAATGAGCCTCTACTCCTCCCTTATCCGTCCGGTTCTTTTCCGATTTGAGCCGGAGACCGCCCACCGGTTCACCTTGGCGGCCCTACGGGTCCCCGTGCTGGCCCGCCTTTTCGTTCCAAGCAAGCCGCCTATCGGGGACAAGGTCACGCTGATGGGGCTCACCTTTCGCAACCGGCTCGGTATTGCCGCCGGCGTCGACAAAAACGGGGACGCTCCGCTGGCTTGGAAAGATCTCGGTTTTGGCTTCGCGGAGCTCGGTACCGTCACCTACCACCCCCAACCCGGTAATCCACGTCCCAGAGTTTTCCGTTATCCCCGCGAACAGGCCTTGGTCAACCGGTTGGGGTTTCCCAACATCGGGGCCAAAGCCTTTGCCGCCCGCCTCCGCTGGCTCCGCACCCGTCACGCGGTTCAGGAGCCAAAGCCTTTGCCGCCCGCCTCCGCTGGCTCCGCACCCGTCACGCGGTTCAGGAATTTCCGATCGGCATCAACCTCGGGAAATCCAAGATCACCCCGTTGGCGGATGCCCCTTCGGATTATCTGGGCTCCCTC
The DNA here is from genome assembly GCA_009921985.1 of bacterium. Taxonomy (GTDB): domain Bacteria; phylum Verrucomicrobiota; class Verrucomicrobiia; order Methylacidiphilales; family Verrucolacustridaceae; genus Verrucolacustris. The sequence goes on from RFWS01000247.1 coordinate 597, forward strand.
AAACTCCTGCACGCCCTCGGAGACTTCTTTGTCATCAATATCAGCTCGCCCAATACCCCCGGGCTCCGTGAACTCGCTCAGCCGGATGATCTCCGCCGCCTTCTTTCCGCCTTGCAGGAATTCAATCGCTCCACCCCCGATCCCAAGCCCCTCCTGCTGAAAATCTCCCCAGATACGGAGGATCGCTACTTCCCTGACATCGTCTCGATCACACGCGAATTCAACCTCGCGGGGATCGTGGCCACCAACACCACGTCGCAACGCTCCCCGGAGGATCCCCGCGAAAATGGAGGCTTAAGTGGTCGCCCCCTCACCCAACGAGCCCTGGCGGTAACCCGACTGATCCGCCCATTGCTGGCCAAAGACCAGATCCTGATCAGCGTGGGAGGCGTGATGAATCCAGGGCACTATCAGGCACGCCGCCAAACCGGGGCTGACCTTATCCAGATGTACACCGGGCTTGTCTACCTCGGCCCCACCGCCGCCTGGGACATCCTAGGCCGTAGTTGATTCGACCAACCTAATCCTAATCTTAATCCTCCCGCCTAACTTAAGATTGCTTTCTTCCCTTTTTAGATTCCTTGGTCTCAGTCGCCCTCTCCAGTAACCACAAAAAGTCCGAAAGCCGGTTGAGATACCTCGGAATCAGGCTTCGGATATTTCCTTGGGACTTCTCCAGCTTCCAAACTTCCCGCTCCGCCCGCCGACACACCGTCCTCGCCAGATCCAAAGCCGCCCCGGCCGTCGATCCTCCC
>RFWS01000248.1 GCA_009921985.1 bacterium
GAGGGGTCGAGAGCCAGGATCCGCATAGGAGGATCGTGCCAAGCTGGATAAAGATGTCGAGGGAGGGCCTGTTGACCCGGAAAAATCAAAGGGATAAGCTATAGGGATGAAGGAAATACGCCTGGCGATTGTCCTGTGGGCCGGGGTTTGCCTTTCCCTGTCTGCCCAGCAGCAGGCGGACAAGACCGCTGATGGTGCCGCAAAGGAAGTACCCCCAAAGAAAAGTGAAGGGACCGGTTCGCGGACCGTGTCCGGAAATTCCGCAAACAGCAAGGGCAACAATCAAATTCAGCGGGCAGTGGCCACTAGCCCTGAGGAGGAGCAGACCCGCAGCGCCCCCCAATCGGACGATAACGCTCCGGACGTCGGGATGTTTGTGGCTATGGCTAACCGAGGTTGGGACGCGATCAATTCCGTGAGCCCCAAGCCCTCCGTTGCCTCGGAGGCCTTCCAAGCCAAGGGGGTCGCACCCACTTTCAGTAACAATATGATGGATTCCCCGGACGGTTCGCAGCGCTCCAACGACGGGTGGAAACTGTTTGGGTGGACGTACTAGTTCGAGATCGAAGCCAGAAGATTCGGGCCAAAGCTTTTCGTTTACGTGAACGGGTTACGTTTACGTAGTTTGCGGGAGGTACAGGCGCGAGGTGGAAGCAAGGTTAAAGTTTCAGCCTGAGCACTTGGAGCAGAGGCCGGTGAGCTGGAGAGAATGGCGGATATCGCGGAAGCCGAGTTGGCGGGCTTTCTTTTCCAGTGGGGAGATGAGGCATTCGTCCAGGCAAACGGTGGCGCGACATTTTCGGCAAACGATGTGATGATGGTGGTGGTTAGACTCCTCGGGGAGGTAAAGCGTTTTGCCCTCGAGAATGAGGCGCTGGACCAGGCTGGCTTCGCCAAGGGACTCGAGAATGCGATACACCGTGGCCCGGTCGCAGATTTCCGACCCCACTTTAGCGTGAATTTGGTCAGGACTGAGGGGAGAGGAGGCCATTTGCAAAACCTGCAAAACTGCCCGGCGCCCGGGGGTCGACTTGAGTCCGGCCTCGCGCAACGGGTTAGCTGCCTTGGGGTGGGAATGACGCATGCCGATTTAAAATGAGAGGCCCAAGGCCGGGGTTCGAGGAAAAAGGGGGGGGTAAGCCATGGTTATCAAATGCAATAAATCGCATTGAATAAAAATCGCCTCTGATTACCTTTGGGAAAAATGAGGCGAAAAGGGAAATCAAACGGTTTTAGCTTGGTCGAGCTGCTGGTCGCAGTTGCCGTGGTTGGTTTGCTCACGGGTGTGGCTTTTCCCGCCATCCAAAGCGGGATGGGCAAAGCCAAACTCACCCAGGATCTTTCCAATCT
>RFWS01000249.1 GCA_009921985.1 bacterium
AAGCCATAGCCATCTTCTCAAAACCCAAAGGGATAAAATAGAGTTCATGGTGAAAAATAAAGATACCTTCCCTCTAGAGAAGATGGCTCAAGTATTAGATGTAGCAAGAAGCAGCTATTACTTACCTCAAAAGCCCTCTAAAAGATACCTACAAAATCAAATAATTTTAGAAAAAGCTAGAGAAGTCTATCACAAAAGCCGAGGTACTTACGGGAGTCCTAGAATACATGCATCTTTAAATCGTTTAGGAATTCAATGCTCAAGGCCTAGGGTAGCAAGGCTGATGAAGAAAGTAAACCTACAAGCGAAAATGGTAAAAGCATGGAAAAAGACAACCAAAAAAAATGAAGAGCATATTGCAGAGCCTAATCATCTCAGTCAGCAATTTGATGTTACAGAGCCAAATAAAGTATGGGTCTCTGATATAACCTATGTACCAACAGAAGAAGGCTGGTTGTATGTCTCTGTGTCATTAGATCTGTTTTCTAGAAAGGTTGTGGGCTTATCTATGGGGTCTTCGTTAGAAACTCCCCTTGTTGTCAAAACACTTGATCAAGCTTTTACACATCGCAAGCCTAGTAAGGGGCTAATGCATCATTCTGATCGAGGCTGTCAGTATACCAGCAAATACTTTAAAGACTTTATGAAAGAGCATGATGTTAAGTTGAGTATGAGCCATGGAGGATGTTGCTATGATAATGCTGTGGCTGAAAGTTTCTTCCATACTTTAAAAACAGAGCATGTGGATTTTTTTAAGTATAGAACAAGGGAAGAAGCTATCAACAGTATTTTTGAATATATAGAGGTGTTCTACAACAAACTGAGACTCCATTCAACTTTGGGATATTATAGCCCTGTTGAATATGAAAAATTATGGGATATCAAACATTGTTCGGATTTCTAGTGTCTAAAAAATCGTTGCAAGATCAATCATTCAACAAGGGGAGCAAAGCCATTTTGCTCCTGCAATTCTTAGATACAATAGGCGAGTTCTCATAGATCAGGTCGCATGGGATTCCTGTTTAGCTCGTCTCTCTCAACCCGCAACCAATGTGCCCATAAAGGAGGTAGAAGATGTTAAGGAAACATCAAGAAAGATCAAGACGCAACCGAGTCGTGCCCAGCATTCGTAAGAATGTTTGGATCGATTACGAATGGCAAAAGAAGCGCCTCAGTCAGTGCCCTAGAAAGTACGAAACTGAAGCGCGTAGAGTGGCTGAAATCTTAGGACTTTAAGCCTTGTTCCTCCCAAGCTCTAACTTGGGGGGAACTTTTTATCAACCACAAGAACAGGACTATAATGAACGATAATACTACACCTACGGATACACCACCAGACCCAATATCGGC
>RFWS01000250.1 GCA_009921985.1 bacterium
ATTCGAGGCGGTCGGCAAATTTGGAGGGTTGGGCGCCGAGTTTTTCCAAGAGGCGGGGAATGAGGCCGTCCTCCTGGGTGGCCAGGGAGTGGAGGAGGTGTTCGACCTCGACGGCCTGGTGACCCTGTTTGGCGGCCTCGGTCTGGGCCGAGGCGACCGCCTTTTGGGCGTTTTCGGTAAGTTTGTTCAAATCCACAGATTGGAACTATCGGAAAGAAGGCTTCGGCGGGCGAGAGGGATTGAGGGTCCGAGGCAAAAGAATAAAAGGGCAATGTTCGTTTATATTTTATGCGGGGTTTTTGGTTTTAAGATACAGTCCCATGGCCAGATTAATTAGTGTAAGCACTGTCTTTATAAGTCGTTGTTGTAGAAGATAAAATATGCCCTAGGAATAGTCAAAATCTGTGGTAGATAAACAGGGTGAAGGTTGTTCTTAAAATCCTACTAAGCAGCCTAGTTCTTGGATCAGTCTCTATTTCCAATAGCGCGGTGGTTTACAACTCGCTACCCGCTGCGAATAGTCAGGACGGAGCCATTTGGGGCGGAGCAGGCTTTGGGGATGCAATCACCTTGTCCGGGGACTCCGCTGTCTTGGACAGTTTGAAATTTCAAGCCTCCGCTCTTTTTGGGGGCGGTAATTATAATTTTGCAGCTTTTTTCTATGAGCTCGATGCGGGAAGTGATGGCGTTTTTCAAACGGGAGATGAAACTGTGGGCAATTTGCTCGGCAACTCCACAACGCAAACCTTTAGTTTGGTATCGGGAAATCTCTCCGACGTGATCCTTGCCGGGTTTTCCATCTCCGTTCCCAAGAATTTTCTCTGGGTCGTCGCAAATGCGAATTGGAACGACATCATGGTTGGCAGCATTTATGGGTCGTATAACTACTCTTTCGTATCCGGTGGGATGTCCTCCATCACTAACGGTTTTTGGGATAATAATGGACTTCCATCAACCGGCTCAGGTTTGACGTTTCTTAGCTACTCAGGAAATCATCCCTACAACGAGGACTGGGCAGTTCAGTTAAATGGGACTGTTTCCGGAGTTCCGGAGCCTTCTGCTCTCTCCCTTTTGGGGCTTGGTCTGGTGGGTCTCATGGCGACGCGGGGGATGAGGAGAGAGGTTTAAAGCAGGAAGTTCGTTAGGGCGGGCTCTTCCCAACCCGCCTCGTTAAAATTCTTAAAATCAAAGGGCCAAGGAGGCGGCCTCCTGCCTAGGCTTTTGGAGCTCGAATTTTATGCACGGCCCGTCGGGACGTCGGGCCCTACCGGAGTTACAATGCGCGGCGGTGGGAGAGGGCGTGGCCGAGGGTGATGGAGTCGACGAATTCGAGGCCGGAGCCGGCGGCG
>RFWS01000026.1 GCA_009921985.1 bacterium
GAAACCAAGTCCGAGCAAAAGGATGCCGAAGCCGTGGAAATTTTTTTAAAGACCCTGAGCGAAGGAAAAATATTGGAGAACATCACCGTTACCGAACGGGAAACCCCTTCTTATCGCGACGGAAAAACCGACCAGGTGGCCCTGCGATTTCAACTTAAGGCAGACTGGCCGTGGAGAATTGAGGGGGAAAAATCGGGGGTTCCTCCCGCTTCGGCAAGATGAAGTCGTTAAATTCCAGGCAAGTTCTGCTTTTTGCCGGCGGCCTATTCCTCCTAATCGCAGCTGCATTCTTGGGATGGCAGGGGCTGGAAAATATGGGTGAAAAACAGCGAAGGTGCCAAGAATTGACGGATCAGTTGGGCAACGAAGCCTTGGCCGCTATCTTAATGGATCCAGAGGGGGTCCAGAAGTCCCGGAAAGCCGCCAAGGAAATCAAGGATTTAAAGGAAAAATTAGAAGGGGAAACTGGGCAGTTACGTCAAAGCTGGGAGCAAAGCGCCCAGATTGCCTCGGCCAGCGATCAAGATTGGGCCAAGGATCCCGGCAAGTGGAAAGACCGACTGATTCAAATCCAGAGCGATATGCAAAGAGAGGCCAAGCAGGTTAATCTGAAAGTGGCGCCAGATTTTTACTTGGGGTTTGAGGCTTATCGCCAAAAAAGTCCCTCGCCGGAGGAGGTTCCTAGTTTGGCGCTCGAGCTTTCCCTGGCGAAACAATTGGTCGGCCACCTGATCGATGCAAGGCAGCGGGCGAAGGAGCAGTTTCCCACGACCTGTGAACTGCGTGTGCTGAACCTTCCGGGAACGGACAAGGAGTCTCCGCTTTCGCAACCTGGAAAAGAAGGCAAGAACGTCGCCGCAGGCCTGTCCCGGAAAGTCTTCCGGCTTGAAATGGAAAGCTCTCCCGAAGTTTTGTATATTTTGGTTCAAAATCTTATGCGGGATAGTGGTCTGTGGATTATCCGGGACCTTTCCATTTCCAATCCGAAGCAAGGATTCCCATCGCGTTCGGAAATCTCCCAAAAATTTGCCACGTCAAAGGAAAGTTCGGAAAAGGACGGCTTATCTCCAGGCAAACTTTTGGAAATTCTGGCGGGTGGGGAGAGCTTGGCGGTTCAGCTAGGTGTTGAGTTTGTGGTTTGGCCAAAATCCCCCCATCCCGCCGACTTGTCGAAAGGGAAACAACCGTGAAACTTTCACCCGGCATTTTGGGAGGAATCGGGGCCTTGGGTTTGGCAGGGGTCGGCTATCTCCTGGTTGGAATCCTTCAGCCGGGGCTCTTGGTCTTTCCGGAGCTTGCCGCGGGAAAAAACAAGTCGCTGCTGATGGAGGCATCCGCGAAATTCGATGGTCTCCAGAAAAAACAAAATGACCTCACATCTGATTTAAGAAACCTCCAGATTTTATCCGGGCAAGAGGGGGAACATCGGGTGTTTGTATCTCCGATTCTCGTTTATCTGCCCGCAAACAAGGAGCCTGTCCAACCCATGGATCGAAAAATGAAGACCGCAGATGGTATCGAGATTGGTTGGAAAATGAAATTTGGGTTTGATCCGGCTGATCCAACCGTGGCCTCCCAAGATCCGGATTCGGATGGTTTTATTAATCTCGAGGAATATACCGCCAATCCATCCACGGATCCCCTTCGGAAGGAAGATAGTCCAGCCAAAGAAAGCAAATTAAAATCCAGAAGCCGTGAAACAGTTCCTATGATCATAAGTTTTGTCGAAAAGAGCGGCGCAGATTTGGGAATTCGTTTTCAGGTAGGTCAAAAGCGGGTCGATTTCAAAGGAAAGCCTGGTGAAGCGTTCTGGGTCATGGCTGGGCCCAAGACGGTGAGCGTTCTCAGGGAAAAATCGAAAGTCGACGGGGAAATATCCAAACTTAAAGAAGCGGGTCAGAACACCCATGTGATTCCGCTGCAGGTCCTTTCATATCTTTCTAAGGTGGAAAAGGTCAAAGATCTCAAGGCAGGGGGTATTGAGATCGACGTGGACAACTCTTCTCTGGTTTTACAGAGAAATGACGCCGCCCGCACTCAAACTGAGCTCTTTTTTAGCGTACCCACCAGCCCAAAGTCCGTCTCTTGGGATGTTGGGGACATTTTATTTTTTACCCCCAGTTCCGGCGGAATGGAACTTGGGCCCTTCCGTATCGGGGAAGTTTTCGCCTTTGCGGGAAAGCAGTTTGCTATCCTAGGCCGAGAAGGAACCAAAATTCAGCTTTTGGAGCTTGGCGATGGGAACAAGAAACCGTTTTGGGTTCCGCCGGATACGATCGCAACGCCGAACAAGGCTCTGTCAGTCCCTTAACGGGGGCATCTTTTGTTCGCAATCTTTCACAAGTTTTTCCAAGGATTTTCAGCCTTTCCGTTGACCTGGGTTCTGAATAGGCAAGAGTGGCTTCGTGTTTATTTCGCCTATTCTCATGCTGGTTCTTGGCGGCGTTCTCCTTTTTGGTGAGGCATTTGCAGAGAATAACACTCTCCAAAATCGGCAAGAAAAGGCAGTTCAGTCCTCCTCGCTCTCAAGCTCCGAGAAAATTATTCAGCAAGAGATTGAGCGTCGTCGCGAGGCTGCTGAGCGAATTGAGGAGACCCTTGAACTTGCCGATCGTCTTTACCAATCGGGGGAGTGGGATCACGCCCAATCTAAGTTCGAACTGGTGCTTTTGGGTACGCAATCCGGCGGGCAAACGGATCGCTATTATCAGAGGGCTCGAATCGGAAAATCCCGCTGTCTGGCCGCAAAGGCATTGGACAAGGAAGAAAAGGGAAACCTTCAGGAAGCCGTCGGCTTGATCCGGCAGGCGCAGGAACTGGATCCCGACAACAAAGCCTTAGCCAAGCGCGCGGAATCCATGCAAGAGGGGAATGCCCGCGCCAATAACCCTTTTCCGGGAAACCCGGCGGCTTCTGACTTGCTTGTGGAACGAGTGATTAAGCACAAAAAATTGGTCGCCCAATCCGATCAATTGGCGGAAACCGGGCAGTACGAAAAAGCAAGAAAACGACTAGATGAGGTGCGGGCGGAGGATCCCTACAACCGGGTCGTCCTGAAAAAAATCGAATTACTGGAAGAAAAACGAATTCGAGTTGCGAACAAGCGATATGCGGCATCCCGGGAAAAAGCCTTGGCCCAAGTGGCGGAAACATGGTTTCCGCCACCCCCCGCGGTGGTTCCATCAAAAGACTCAAGCTCAAGCACCGCCAAGACTTCAACCGCTGGCGAAATTCTTAAAAAGCTAGCCGAAATCAGAATTCCGGAACTGACCTTCAATGAGAAACCCATTCGTGACGCCGTTCAGGAACTGCAAAGGCTCAGCGAGTTATATGATCCGGATAAAAAAGGCCTGAATTTTGTCCTGCGGCTTCCCCCTCCCGGTCCCAATGGGGATCCTGAATCCGCCACGGTGAGTTTTGAGCTGAGGGACATCACCCTGCAGACAGCCCTTAAGTACCTTTGCGAGCAAGTGCGGGGCGGAGAAAAATTACGACCCGAAGTGGAGGACTCCGCTATATTTCTACTTCCGGCCACCGAGTCAGGAGTGGATCTGGAAAACCGCACCTTTGCTCTTCCCCCCAGCGTCATTGCAGGGTTGCCGAAAGAGGCGGGAACCATTGAGCGCGATGACCCTAAAAAATTAGGTGAAAATATTCTAAAAAATATCGGAGTAAACACATCCATGGAGGGCTCATCCGCTGTCTGTTTCAGGGACACTGGCAAGTTGGTCGTTCGGAATACCCCGAATGAACTTAACAAGATTGAGCAAAGGATCCGTGATGCCCAGGGGGAAAAGCCCCAAAAGCAGTTCGAGGTTGAGACCAAATTACTTCAGTTTTCCGAAAATGACGTACGCAATCTTACTTTTAATCTGCAAATGCAAATGTACCAAAACAACCAGATTCCCGGTTCTGGCAGCTATACCCCGGGAGCTCCGGGAGCTTTGTATACACCTTATTCGACCGGAGGAACTGATGGTCTGCGGGGAACATCGGGGCTCAACCAAAACGGTGCCTCCATTGTGGCTCTTTCAAGTCTCCTGGATCCCACCTTTCCTCAACTCGCCTCTAATCAAGTTGGGGTCAATGCACAGGTCTTGGGACGTGGATTCTCGGCCTTTGTTCAGCTTTTGCAGAACGCGATCGGCAAGGATTTGGTGGCCGCACCTCGGGTGACTTTGGCGGATGGAAAGGAATCAAAGATCGTCATTGCCCGGGAGATGTTCTACCCGGAATCGTATACCCAGCCCACGGTTCCAAACAACGATCAAGGTCTGGGTGCCGGATTTATTCTTCCGAGCACCCCTCAAAATTTTCTGTCGAAAAACGTGGGTGTAACTTTGACCGTCAAAGGAGAGTCGACTTCGGTTCCCAAGGCCGTGGACTTGGATTTTACACAGCTAGAGGTGGCCGATTTTACGGGTTTTGTCGACTATGGGGTCAACATCGCCACAGTTTCTTTAGGAGCTTATGATGCAGCCACCGATACAATTCTGCAGATGCCGGTTCAAGTCCCCGGGGGAACCGCTCCTTACCTTGTTCCTATTTTCAGCAAACGTTCCCTGCAGAGCCGTGTCCGCTTGATGGATGGTGAGACGGTCGGGCTAGGGGGTCTCATTTCTGAGACTACGCAAACCGTCGATGATAAAGTGCCGGGACTTGGAGATCTCCCTATGGTGGGAAGACTCTTTCGGAGCAAGGCATCCCAAAAAATCAAACTGAATCTGGTAATTTTCTGCACCCTACGAATCGTGGAGCCTGATGGAAGTTTGAGTTTCCCTGAGGACGAGGACAACCCCGGATTCGCTCAGGCTGGTTCGAGTGCGATGACGCCATCTGTTCCATGATGTTTACTTGCCCATTTTTGGTCTTGTTTATCCTGTCCTCTGTATGCCTGTGGGGCGCTGATGGGATTGAGGCGAAGCTCCTGGAGGAGGGCCGAACTAGAGAAGAAAAGATTAAACCTCTTGCCCAAGCGCTCAACCAAGGAGACAAGCTGGCAGCTCAAGGCGAATTGCTTCGGGCTTGTGAGGAGGTTGTCGTAGCTATCCAGAATACGCCTGAAAGTTTGCGGGAAACTCCTGCCGGACGTGCGGCCAGGACCAAGTTGTCGGTTTGGGAGTGCCGATTGGCGGAAAATGAAAGCCGGCTATCCCACTGGGGGAAAGCCCGTGAATGGGCTCTCCGTTCCTTGGAGCACGATCCCAGCAATACCAATGCCCAGACTCTGCTGGCGGATTGTGAGCAGATGCTAGGCCGTGGTGCGGCCCAAGGAGAGAAAATCAACCCCGCTCTCTCAGACCGTTTTTTTGAAAAACTAAAAAGTGTTCAAACAGGGCTCGATGAGGCCGAGAAACTCAGGGAGACAGGGCAACTGCGCGAAGCTGAAAAACGGTTTGAAGATGTCCTCGCCCTCGACCCCTTTAACACCGTTGCCTTGGAAGGCATACAAAAAATATCGAAGGAAAAATATTTGGCGGCAGCTCAAGCCCGGGACGTAGCCAATGTGGAGCGGGGTCGCGAGGTTCGGGAGGCCTGGAACAACATCCTCCCCAAAAAACAGGGAATGACGACAGGCAAAAAAATTTCCGGCTCGATGACCTTGTCCCCCACGGCGCAGTTGGAGCAGAAATTGAAGCAGATCATCATCCCTCAAGTTGATTTCTCTGGTCTCGATCTGGAGACAGTTCGCCGGGCCCTGGCTACCCTAAGCACCCAGTACGATGATGCCAAACGGGGAGTGAATTTTGTCGTCTCCTCCGATGTGTCGGCCCCTCAACCGATTAATCTGAAACTTCGGCAAGCTTCCTTGTACGACGTTGTGCGATATGTGGCACAGATCGCCGGTGTCAAAACACGTCTTAGCGAAATCGGGGTAACCTTTGCCCCGATCGTGGAAACTCGACCCGATTTAATCTCGAGGGAGTTCACCGTCAGTCCTTCCTTTTTTAAGGGAGGGGGCTCGGTTTCATCAGAAGTTAACTCTCCTGTTCTTCGTGGTGCTGCCGCCGGGGTTGAGGCGGTTATGGGCGGTGGATCCGGGCAGAATGAACAAAGCAAGTTGGAAGAGCTCGGCGTGAAATTCCCCCCGGGTGCCTTTGCGGTGTATAATCGAAGCACCGGCCGCCTCCGGGTCGTCAACAATGCGGAGATGTTGGATATGATCGGGCAGTTAATTGCGGCCGCGGAGGAAGAAACATACCTGATTCAAGTGGGCGTGCGCCTAGTGGAGATCAACCAAGTGGATCTGGACAGTATCACCATAAATTCAACCTTTGGATCCATGAATCCGGATCCCACCGGCGTCATTCAGTCTCTCATCCCGCAAGGTTTGAACCCCAACGGGAATGGGGCAACCCCGCCGGCTTCTGCTCAACAAGGAGTTTCCGCACAGTTGAACCAAATTCAGGGTGTGGGAATGTTGCCGAACAACACGATTCAATCCTTTTTGCAGCCGGGTGTGCTCGCTGGCACCAATCAGACAAGTAGTTACGCGCTGAACACGCTCCAGCTCGGAGGATCGATCATGGGCGGAACCCAATTCCGCGCCTTGTTGACGGCCATCGCTCAAAAAAGCAGTGCAAACGTTTTGGCCAGTCCAACCATCACTTTAAAGCGGGGGCAGGAGGGGGTAATCGACGTTACTCAGGACTTCCGCTATGTGAAAGAATACAGCGATCCGCAATCCTCGATTGCGACTATTTATCCCCCCAACGCCGGGGCTGCCGCGGGCATTGTCGTAGCAGTGCCGGGACCTGAAACCGTGATCGGGTCATTTCCCACCCAGATCAGTGATGTCATACCGATTGGTGTCAAGCTAGGTGTAAAGCCGGACATCACGGGGGACAACAGCCGGGTTCTCATGGAACTAAAGCCAAGCTTCATTGACTTTGAAGGTTTCATCAATTATGGGGCCTTGGTCAAGTCGGCTTATACCGCCCGTTATTTTGACGAAGCGGTAACCATTCTTACCAATAACATTCAGCAACCTGTCTTTGTCCGCAGGGATGTGACCATTCCTGCCGTGGAAGTCAGTGACGGCTTCACTTTGATGTTGGGTGGTTTGTTGCGCGAGGATATTCAAAACATCGACGAAAAAGTTCCGATTATTGGCGATATTCCCCTTTTGGGCAGGGCGTTTCAGGGGAAAACCGAGCAGGCGATCAAAAAGAACACTCTGATTTTTGTCACTCCACGGATTTTGCAAGTGGACGGCGAGTATCTTAATCCCACCGCTGGACTTTTAACTTCCACAGCGACTGCGAAAACACCGCCTTAACGCCGGATCAGTCGATATTCAAAATTCGCGGGAATTTCGCGGGTGTTTCCTGCAGACCACCCGGCCAGGTTGGCGGCAGAGTAACCAAGGCCTCCAAACAGGAAATAGAAAACAGAACTGGCGGTATCTGCAGTCTCTGACTTGGCGTACCAGAGCCGTAGCTTTAATTCAGCGGGGCCATTGATGGGAATATCCAATCCGCCCCGCCTCTCCTCTCCGGCAATTTTGATCTTTTCCAGAGATTCATAGCGAATCCAGAGAGGTTTTTTCTCCGGACCAGTGGCGGGAGGTAGCGGATCTGGAATTTTTACTTTCGGACGGCGTTCTTGGCGCATTTGGTTGGCAGTCTGCATGGCAGGGGAATCCAGGGGGATGCGGAGGATTTGCCGGTAGGTTCCGGCAGGAAGAAAGACTTTTTCCTTGGTGTCGAGGGTCTCCAATTCCAAATCTACGCCGAGATTCAGATTGGCCAAATCAGGAGTGAGAGGCGGGAGATTCACCTTTTCGGCTGGGGCCGTGTTTGTTTCCGTGGAGCGGTCTGCGCTCGCCGAATTTGGGGAAGAAGCAGACGGATTGGAGGAATCCTCGATCGTTGATTGGCTTTTGGCGCCGGCCAAGGGATCCGCAGAAGCAGAAGATGAGGGGTCTTCGGAAGCCTGTGCAGCCACCGGCAATATGGGGGACGGTTCGTTGGCGAAAATCGGGAAAACCGGATGGAGAAGAGCTGGAACCAGCAGGATGAAGGGAGGGTGGGAGATTTTCATGAAACTAGACCCAAGCGGCGAAGCCAGACGGCTGCTTGTGGGTGTTCCTTGCTCCAGCCCTGCAGTTCCCACAGCCATCCAACCTTTTCGGCAAAGAAATAAAGACCCACGAGCCCAAATAAGAGAATTGGGAAAGTTCCGGCCAAGAAAGGGGGAATACGATTACCCTGACCGAGGGCCACACAAAGCCGGGTAAAAACCAGAAATGCGAAAAGCACGAACACGCTGCTGAAGACGGTGGCGGCCACATTCCGGCGGGCATCCGTCATGCCAAAGGCGATGCCAAAGAGACAAAGGAGGGGGCAGGCCAGCGGGTACATCCAGCGATGCCAATTTTCTGTGGCGTAGGGGGCCCGCAGTCTTTGGTTTAGCCGGGCCGTATCTCCCGCCAGACGGGCGACTTCCGGCCAAGGGAGCACATCGGGGGGAACAAGTTTTGCGGCCAACATCGCGGGTGGTTCTGTCAGTTCGGGCAACTGAAGCTCGGCAAGGATGGGGCCGGCGTTTTCCAAGCCAACTTCAGTGCCATACTCGATCCGGCGGGCATTCAGCAGATGCCAGACCCCATTCCTATATTCCCCGGATTGGGCAAACACCTTGGCTAGGTCCCGACCCTCCGGTTCCGTGCGAAAGAGGATCTCCACGTTTTGAAGGGTGTTTGCACTTAGATCCAAGCGGCCAATATACCAAATGGTGCCCTCTTTTTTCTCCGGCAATTTGGGCGAGCGATAGACGACCTGGGAAAAAGAGTTTTCCTCGGCGGACTCCCTCTTGATCTGTCTTTTGACCTTTTCCCGGTTGGCCTGTGCGGTGGGGGAGAGGGAAAACGAGAGAAAATAGAGAACCAAGGAAAGAGAGGCGCTACAAAGCAGGAACGGGCGGGCGAGGATGAGAGGACTCATGCCCGCGGCGAGCAGGGCCACCGATTCCCGGTGCCTGGAAAAGTAGGCCAGAACGTAGAGAGTGGCAAAAAGAACCCCGACCGGGAGAATGGATTGGGCTAGATCCGGAAGTTGCACCAGAAAGTATTTGGCCAAGAGCCATGGGGAAGGGCCCTTCTCAATCAAGCGCCCGATTTTGTCGAAAATGTCAAAGGTCAACCAAAGCGTGAAAAGAGCCGCGATCACAAAAAGCAGGGGAACCAAGACGGATTGCCAAAGATATTTTTCGACGATTTTCATCTTCCGTGGGATTGTGTAAAAAGATTCGCCATGGATCTAGCCCACGATCTTTCCGCCTTGGAGGAGACCGTCAAGCGGTGTCATAGCCTTGTTCCTGCGGTCGAGGCGGCCGGGCGGGCCTTAGCGGCTCGGGTCAAAGCGGGGGCCAAGGTTTTGACTTGTGGCAACGGCGGCAGTGCCGCTGATGCCATGCATCTTGCCGAAGAAATGACCGGCCGCTACCGGGGAAACCGTAAGGCTCTGCCGGCTCTTTCCCTTGCGGCTGATGGAACTGCTTTGACCTGCATCTCCAATGACTGGTCATTTAGGGACGTGTTTTCCCGGCAAGTGGAGGCCTTTGGCCAGGCCGGCGATGTTTTGGTGGTCTTTAGCACGAGCGGGGAATCCCAAAATATTCTGAAGGCTTTGGAAGTGGCCAAGGAACGCAAAATGTTGAGGTTAGGCGCCTTGGGAAAAGGGGGCGGGGCGGCTCAAAAACTTTGTGACCACGCGATCGTGGTCCCGAGTGAGGATACTTCCCGGATCCAAGAAATCCACGGTTGGATCATCCACGCCTGGTTGGAATGTGTGGAAGCCATTGCCGTTGGAAAGGCTTAAGAATACGGACTTTATTCTTGGAAGGGCCAAGCTCGTCCGGTAGGGTTTGAGGTTCGCCAACGGAACTTGCGCCGTACGCCAAGCAACCCCGGGGGCGCTACAAGGAGACCGAAATTATGGCCGTGGTGATTCGTTTGCGGAAAGAGGGCAAAAAAAACCGCCCCTACTTCCGTGTGGTGGTGACAGACAAGCTTAGTCCGCGGGATGGGCGTTTTCTCGAAATGGTGGGGACCTACGACCCAATGGGCAAACATGAGGGCATGAAGCTGAAACTGGATCGGATCGACCATTGGATCGGCAAAGGAGCCAAGGCCAGTGAGACCGTGGCCGGTTTCATTCGCAAGGCCCGCCGCGCCACCAAGGCCTAATTGCACGGTGAGACCCGGAACCCATGCGATATTTTCTCGAAATGGTTCTAGGTCGTCTCGTCACGCATCCCGAAGAGATTGACGTCGAAGAAACCGGCGACGACCGGGGAATTCTTTTCCGCATCCGCGTAAACCCGGAAGACCTCGGCCGGATCATCGGCCGCAACGGTCGGACCATCGAGGCCATCCGCTCCCTGCTCAACGCCGCCAGCCGGGACAACCGGCGCGTCTTTGTGGAGGTGGAGGACGGCGGGGAAGGGACGGCATGACGATCGACCTCCTGACGCTTTTTCCCGCCATGGCGCAAGCCGTCATGGCCGAAAGCATCTTGGGCCGTGCCCAACGAGCGGGCCTGGCCAAGATCCGCGTGCACCAACTGCGCGACTACACACGTGACCGTCACAAGACCGTGGACGACCGTCCTTTTGGGGGTGGGCCGGGCATGGTGATGAAAGCGGAGCCGCTCGTGGATGCCATCGAGCATTTACGTGGGGACGGGGCCGACCGTGCCCATGTGATTTACCTGACCCCGGAAGGCAAAAAGTTGACCCAGCCCCATGTTCGGCAGTTGGCTGCGCGCCACCCGCGCCTGCTTTTGGTTAGCGGGCATTATGAGGGAATCGACGAGAGAGTCCGGGACGGATGGATCGATGAGGAGATTTCGGTGGGAGACTATATCCTCAGCAATGGCACCTTGCCGGCGCTGACGCTGATTGATGCCTTGGTGCGCCTGATTCCGGGGGTCCTGGGGAACGAGGAGTCGGCGGGCACGGACTCGTTCGAAGCCGGGTTGCTGGAAGGCCCTCAATATACGCGTCCAGAGAACTTCCGGGGCAGGAAAGTCCCGGAAATCCTGCTGTCCGGGCACCATGCGGAGATCGAGGCATGGCGAAAAGAGCAGGCGTTGGCCCGGACCCGGGCACGGCGCGGGGATTTACTTGAAGAGACAAAAACGGCAGAACTGAAGATTATCAAGGAGGAGTCGGCATGAGCGCAAAGGTCATCGAAACCATCGAGAAGGAACAGTTAAAAGAGGGTCGGGCCGGGTTCCGGGTCGGCGACAAGGTCCGGGTATTCACCCGGGTCAAGGAAGGGGACAAGGAGAGGACCCAGCTTTTTGCCGGCACCGTGATCGCGCGCAAGGGCCGCGGGCTCAACGAACAGTTTACCGTCCGCCGGATCAGCTACGGTGAGGGGGTGGAGCGAATTTTTCCCGTGCACTCCCCCCGGATCGAAAAGATCGAGGTGGACAGCCGTGGACACACCCGCCGGGCCAAGCTTTTCTACCTGCGCGGTCGGGCGGATATGTCCGTCAAGGAAGCGGAAGCCCCCAAGGGGAAATAAGCCATTCCCCCGGACTGGCGAGCCGAGCAGGCGAAAGCCGGCGGCGGGGTTGTCACGGGATTGGATGAGGCCGGGCGGGGGGCCTTGGCCGGGCCGGTGGTGGCGGCAGCCTACCGGTTTCATGTCGCCGGTATAACGATTCCGGGCCTGGATGACTCTAAAAAGCTGACGCCTCGGAAAAGGGAGGAAGTCTATCTTCGGTTGACCCAGGGTGGGGTGGGGATCTGGGCCGTCGGCCAGGCTTCGGTGGAGGAGATTGCCGAGCTCAACATTCTGGTGGCCAGTCA
>RFWS01000251.1 GCA_009921985.1 bacterium
GAATTTGATGCTGGTGGCACGGTTTTTCGAGCGGGCGGCCGACCATGCCAAGAACATCGCGGAACTTGTGTTCTATCTCTACACGGGGAAGGACATCCGCCATGAGGCGGAACTGAGCAAAACCGCATAGCGTTTCTTCGGGGCAGGTGGAAAGCGGGAAGTGGAAGGAGGTTTAGCCCGTGACCTCTGGGACCGCCCCCGAAAGGGATTTGAACTAGAAGACGCCCAAGCCATCTGAGGGGTTTGACCCCTTACTGCTGCTGGATGGTCAGCTTGAGGAAGGCTCGGGTGTTGGTTCCGGCGTTAAACAGATATTCACGCCGTTGGAATCCAGCGGGGACGTTGGTTTGCGAGGGAATATTGGTCGTGAAGCCGGTGTTTAACCAGTTCGAGGAGGAGAGATTCAGGCAAGCTTGGGGATAGATCAAAAGGTTGGTGTCATTGGTCCGGACTACCGCCGCCATGGAAATGTTGGAGCCGGAAACGGAAGGAACCGGCAAGATGCTTTGATCGTTTCCGTTGGTGCTTCCGCCCAGGGCATACTCGACCAAAGCGGGGATTCCATCGGCGTCCGTATCGCTGGTGGGGGTGGTGCTTCCAAAGCTTGAGGCAAAGGAGACAGGGGGCGGCTGGATCGTCAGGGTTGCACTGGCCGAGCCCTGATAATTTGGGTCGGTAATGGACACAGCTACGGCGTAGCTACCCGCAGCCGTCGGGGCATTGGCCGATCCGTTGTACGTGGTGGAGACAGCCAAACCAGAAGGAGTGGTCGTGACCCCAACTGATTTCGGGGATCCGTCGTAAGTCTGGTTCAGATCTGTGATCGAGAGGGTGGCGGAGGCCTTGTTGACAACCAGAGTTCCGCTGGATGAGCCAGTGTAGTTGGGGTCGCTGATCGTGCCGACCACGGCATAGCTTCCGGCGTTTGTGGGAGCACTGGAGGAGCCGTCATAAGTAAAATTCACGGTCAAACCGCCCGGACTGGTGGTGGCCGAGGCCGGCTTTGCTACACCGTCATACGTTTGGTTGAGGCTCCCAAGGATGACGGTGGCGGAGGCTTTGGCAACGGTCAGGGTGTTGGTAGCGGAGCCTTGATAGTTGGCGTCGTTGACCGTGGCGACAACGGTGTAGGAACCTGCATTGGTGGGGGTGGAGGAACTTCCGTTGTAGGTGATGGAGGTGGCTAGGCCGGAAGGGGTGGTGGAGGCGGTGACGGAACGGGCTGAGCCATTGTAGGTTTGGGTAAGATTACTGAAGGTGACGGTGGCGGTGGCTTTAACAACAGTAAGGGTATTGGTGGCGGAGCCGACGTAGTTGGCGTCATTGACTGTGGCGACAACGGTGTAGGA
>RFWS01000252.1 GCA_009921985.1 bacterium
ATCCGGCAACGGACCAAGGCGATGTGGTGGCCGGGATTGGTACCATCACGATTCAGAACACGAAATCCGGCAGACCGCATCTTGCGACCCAGGGCGATATCTTCCACCAGATGGCCGGCGACCGCCCCATGACCTCCAATGGTTTGGTAGGATGTCCGGCGAAAGAGAAGGAATTGGCCGTTGGCGGCGCCGAGGGATGGGGACCGGCCGCCCATCCAGTGTGGCAGATAGAGGAGAATGAAAAAATGCACAAAGGGGATGACGAGACGTTCGCTCCAGCTTTTGGCCTCGAGGTAGGGCCAAAGGGAAAGCAGATCGGCCCTTTCCCGGACGGCAAGGTTGACCGCTTGGGCAAGGGTGATGTCCGAGAACCGGGTGTCGGCATCGACAAAAACGAGGAATTCACCCTTGGCCTCTTGAGCCAGTTGATGGCAGGCCCAGGCCTTACCGGTCCATCCCGCTGGGAGATCTTTCCCGCGGATCAGGCGAACCCGCGAATCCCCCTTGGACCGTTGCCGGACGATTTCGGCCGTGCCGTCGGAGGAGTGGTCATCAAGGACAAGGATTTCAAAATCGGGATAGTTGCTGTTAACCAGGGTGCCCAGGCAGGGTCGGATTCGTTGCTCCTCGTTTCTGGCGGGAATGAGAACGGAGATGCGGGGAGGGGTCTCAAGGGGCGGGAGTGCCCCGGAGAGGCGGAAAGCCTTTAAATTCAGGAGATAGTTGAGGAGCAAGAAACTCAATGCCCCCAAAATTAAAACATGAAAAATGTTCATAAAAAAAATTCCGTCATTGGAAGTTTTCTCTGTAGGTCGTCAGGTTGCGGAATCATGAATAGGGTAACCTAGGTATTTAGCGAGTGCGCCTAATAAAAAAACCCTGTAAGGTTATCATCGGCAACTGGAAATCTGGAATGTTTTTTCGTTTTCTCCTTCTTTTCTTGATATGGAACGAAAACTTCCTGTGGAGTCGTGATTTAAATAAAAATGGCAAAGTAGATACTTACGAGGACCCGACCCGACCGGTGGAAGAAAGGGTGCAGGACCTCCTCGGGCAGATGACCCTGGAAGAAAAGACCTGCCAACTGGCCACGCTTTACGGGTATGGCCGGGTGCTGAAGGACAAACTGCCCACGCCGGCCTGGAAGAAGGAGATCTGGAAGGACGGCATCGCCAACATCGACGAGCAGTTGAATGGCATCCCGGAACTGGGCCCGCAGGCGAAGCGGGACTTCCAAACCCAGGTGGAAAAGATCAATGACTTGGTCTGGCCCCCCTCCAACCACGCGAAGGCCATTAACCAGATTCAGGAATGGTTCTGGAACGAGACCCGGCT
>RFWS01000253.1 GCA_009921985.1 bacterium
CAGGCGCGCCACCGATTTGGCCAGCGGCCAGCCGAACTTGATGTCAGCGGAGAGATGGATTGGTGGACGGGGTCCAGCGATCCATCCCGGTTTCGCCAGATGCTCTTGCATGAAGGTGGTGGCCGGCAGCACACGGATGTCCGCATTCTCCAGCTCTTTTACCACCGCACCAAAAAGCGTCGCCGCATTTTTCTCCTTCAGCTGGGCCAGGATCCAAAGCGCTTTAAGATCTGGCCGCAGGTCGTAGAGCCGCTTCGGTGTGATCTGCCCCGCAAAGATCGCGCGGGTTACACCCTGCTCTCGAAAAAAGCGAATTAGCCTACCCAACTGCCCCACTCGCAGCCACTCCGTCGGGTGGCCCCGCGAGGCGACCGAGGCCTCGGTTTCACCCTCAAAAGCGGCCACTACCAGCTCATGGCCCCCCTCCCGGGCTCCATCCAGCACCAGTCGGGGGTAATTCCCGCGACCAGCTACCAGCCCAATTCTACCCTCCTTCAACGATTTAGGCATAAAAGAGGCGCCCCGTTTCGCGGATTGACCAAAATCTGCGTTTGGATATGATTTTCAAGGAGTTGACTCTCGGCGGTGGTTGGGTGGGAACTCGAGTGGTTTCCACCCTTTTTTTCGCCGAAAGCCTTCTCCCACAACTCAAACATGGAAACAACATGAACACTCAAGACTTCCTCACGGTACTCGATTACATGGAAAAGGAGAAGGGCATTAGCCGGAAGGTCATGGCCTCCGTCATCGAAAACGCCCTCGTCACCGCCGCCCACAAGACCTACCCGCTCGAGACCGAGATCCGCGTCAACCTCGATGCCAAAAGCGGCAAGATCCAGATGTTCGCCAAGCTCAAGGCTACCGACCGTGCCCGCCCAAACCCAGAGGAGGTTTCCATCGTCAAAGCCCGCTCCGTGAACCCCTCCGCCCGCCTCGGTGACCTCGTCGAGATCGAGCTCGACGCCAAACAGTTCGGCCGGATCGCCGCCCAGGTTTTCAAGCAGGCCATGAACCAGAATCTGCGCTCGATCGAAAAGACCATGATCTTGGAGGAATTCCAAGGCCGGGTCGGGGATATTGTCGCAGGTACCGTCCGACGCTTCGAACGCGCCGACGTCGTCATCGATCTTGGAAAGTTCGAAGGCATCATGCCCTCTCGCGAACGAGTCCCGACCGAGGAGTACACCCCGGGTGAACGCATCCGTGCTCTCGTTCTAGCAGTACAAACAGGACAGCGCGGACCTGAAATTATCCTCTCCCGATCCAGCCCTGACTTTGTCCGACGCCTCCTCTCCCTCGAAGTCAACGAGCTCAACGACG
>RFWS01000254.1 GCA_009921985.1 bacterium
GTGGTCAACGCTTTGGGCGAACCGCTGGACGGCAAGGGCCCGATCAAGGCCAAGACTTCCTATCCCGTGGAGAAGATCGCCCCGGGCATCATCAAACGTCAGTCCGTGACCCAGCCCCTGCAGACGGGAATTTTGGCCATCGATGCCATGATTCCGATCGGCCGTGGGCAACGGGAGCTGATCATCGGCGACCGTTCCACCGGAAAGACGACGGTGGCGATCGACACGATCATCAACCAGGCCCGGATCAACAAGGCGGCGGAGAAGTCGGGCGACAAGTCGTTCCGGCCGGTCTACTCGATCTACGTGGCGGTCGGGCAGAAGAACTCCAGCTTGGCCCGCACCTTGGCGGTGCTCGAGGAGACAGGAGCGCTGGCTTACACCATCGTCGTGGCGGCGAACGCCTCGGATTCGGCGACCTCGCAGTATCTGGCTCCGTTTGCCGGCTGCGCCATGGGCGAATGGTTTATGGACAATGGCATGGATGCGCTGATTATTTTCGACGATTTGTCGAAGCACGCGGTGGCATACCGGCAGGTTTCGCTGGTGTTGCGGCGTCCTTCGGGTCGTGAGGCGTATCCGGGCGACGTGTTTTATCTCCACTCCCGCTTGCTGGAACGCAGTGCGCGTCTGAGCGAGAAGGCGGGGGCGGGTTCGCTGACGGCATTGCCGATCATCGAGACGCAGGCGGGCGACGTCTCGGCTTACATCCCGACGAACGTTATCTCGATCACCGACGGTCAGATCTATCTCGAAACCGACCTGTTCTACCAGGGCGTGCGTCCCGCGATCAGCGTGGGTCTCTCGGTCTCCCGAGTGGGATCGGCCGCGCAGATCAAGGCCATCAAGCAGGTGGCCGGCAAGATCAAGCTGGAGCTGGCGCAGTTCCGCGAGTTGGCGGCGTTTGCACAGTTTGCCAGCGATCTGGATGCGGCGACCAAGGCCAAGCTGGATCGTGGAGCCCGGATCGTGGAGGTGTTTAAGCAGACCCAGTACAAGCCGTTGCCGGTGGAGCTGCAGGTGGCGATCCTGTGGTCGGTGCAGAACGGGTTCTTTGATGCGGTACCGGTGGACAAGGTGAAGGCGTTCCAAAACCGCCTCTCCGAGTACCTGACCACCCGCAAGGAGAACATTCTGAGCGGAATTCGGGAGAAGAAGGCAGTGGACGATGCGTTGGCCGGCGAGCTCAAGGCCGCCCTCAGCGACTTCGTGGCCAGCCAGCCGTCCGCCTAAGGATTGACCGATGGCCAGTACCCGCGACATCCGGCGCCGGATCCGTTCGGTAAAAAATACCGCACAGATCACCAAGGCCATGCAGA
>RFWS01000255.1 GCA_009921985.1 bacterium
GGCCAGTTTTAACGTTTCTCCAATCAAGGATAATTACGCTTGGCCTTGGGACTGCGTCTGGAACAACCTTTTTCCCGAAGCGGGTCAGAAATTGCCACCCGCCGGTAACCCCAATCATCGAGGCACCGTCCGAAAACCACCCGCCCGTGTGCCTGTGGCCTCGAAGGTAAATCTGGGCGGACTGGTGGCCAGCGCGAAGGCTCTGCAATTTGGCGTTTGCCATGGCGGCCGACAGCGCACCGGCTTCAAGGTAAGCCCTGGTGGTTGTGCCAATGTGGTGGGTTGCATTTACAAGACACCCGCCAATCTTGAAAAGCCATGTCCCCTTCGCGCCCCCAGACCTGGCCCCCAGCTTGTCCGCAATCATGTGCTCGATTAGCCCGGTGTGGCACTCTGTCCCAAGGGTAACCATTACCGATTGGGCCTTTTCAGATAAGGGCAAGAGCGCCTCAATGGCCATATTCGCATGATCTTCAACGCTCTGCTAAGGGCAAGAGCGCCTCAATGGCCATATTCGCATGATCTTCAACGCTCTGCGTAAGAGATTCTATGCTTCGGTGATGGACTCCTTCGGTTAAATCTCCATTAAGCAGAAGCGCAAAGGAGTCTTTACCTCTGTACCTATGAAACTCTTCCTGCATTTGAAGCCATTTCTCCCATAGCCACTTTTGATGAATGTTCTTGCCGAAGCCGATTGTATTCTTTGTTCTGATTTTTGAATCTGGCGGCATAAGGCCGACCTCGGATCCGCAATGTATATCCGAAATAACCAGCAGAATTTTTGGGCTACTCACGCTTATGGCTCCTTCCGCTCCCGGCCGGCGCACCCTCGATAAGACGGAGCGCAGTTTTAACAAATATATCTTTACCGATTTCCCCAGAGGAAAACGCCTTAACGGCCTCCTTTAGGCCCTGGATCCTCGCCTTCGCATGGTGGATATAGGCGATCATATCCATTACCTCCGCCCTAGCCTCATTGACATACCATTCCGCTCCGGCCGTCCAGAAGCACGTCTTGTGGGCTGCCCTTCCAGCCCGGTATTTGCGGATGCCATCCTCGCGGGCCGAATCCCATATAGCTATCGCATCAGAATCTGGCGTGTTAGCTGCTCGCTTCATTTGCGACCTCCGCCTCATCCACAAGGTTTTTTAGGGCTCGCTTTAACGCAGGAGACTTCTCAACCAACTCTTTCGGATCAATGCTCTTCTGATGGGCTACAACGATCTGCTGGCGCTCTACCGGCCTGCCGATGATATAATTCAAGGCAAGTTCAGCGGCCTTAATCCGAACACCATAGTCAGGAACCTCGTAGGCGCAT
>RFWS01000256.1 GCA_009921985.1 bacterium
CACCGGATTGAACCTCTCCACATGCCCCACCGCCAGCTTCGCGCCGTTTTTCTCCGCGAGGTTCACTAGCTCCCGAGCCTCGCGGGTATCCATGGCGATCGGCTTCTCCACCAGCACATGCCGCCCCTTCCTTAAAAAAGGTTCCGCCGAAACCAGATGATGGATCGTCGGCGTCACGATGCTGACTGCCTCGGTGGCTTCCACCATTTCCGCCAAGGTCGAAAACACGCGGGTCCGGTGCTTGTCGGCGATTTTTTTGGCTGTGGGTGGGTCGGTGTCATAAACACCCACCAACTCCGCCTTGGCCGATTCCGCGTAGATCCGCGCATGCTCCTTCCCCATGTGGCCCACCCCCACCACCCCAACCTTCACGGGCGTGCTCATTTTGCCGCTCCTCCGCGGTGCCCCCAGACGGTGATCTTGTGTCGTTCCGCCAGTTTTTTGAGTTCCTCCAACTCCAGCACCAAGGTTCGGCCAGCTTCGACCACCAGAGTCCTCACTTTTCCTTCCGCCGCACTTTGGATGGTTCTGGGTCCGATCACCGGAACATCAAAGCGCATGTCCTGCGCGGGTGCAGTCACCTTGATAGCGGTGGCATCCTGTCCGGCGACGAGTCCCCCGCGTTTCAGCGTGGCATCCGTGCCGTCAAACCCTTCCACGGCCATCACGGTTCCTTTCCGCACCACCAGGCTCTGGCCGATGTTCAAGCGAGCCACGGCTTTGGCCAGCGGCCAGCCAAATTTGATGTCGGCGGAGAGATGCAGGGGCGAACGCGGCCCGGCCATCAGCCCGGGCTTGGCCAGATGATCCTCCATGAAGGTGGTGGCCGGTAACACCCGAATCCCCGCTTTTTCCAATTCCTTCACCACCGCACCGAAAAGCGTGGCGGCGTTCCGCTCCTTGAGTTGGGCCAAAATCCACAGGGCTTTTAGGTCCGGCCGAAGGTTGTAAAGCCGCTTGGGCGTGATCTGCCCAGCAAAGATCGCCTGATTCACACCCTGCTTCTTGAAGAAAGAAACCAACCCGCCCAGTTGGCCCACCCGTAGCCAAGTGGACGGTCGCCCCCGGGAGGCCACGGTCGGCTCCGTTTCTCCCTCGAAAGCGGCCACGACCAACTCCCGGCCATCCCTCCGGGCCCCCTCCAGAACCATCCGCGGGTAGGTTCCACGCCCGGCGACCAGGCCGATTCTGCCTTCCTTCAACGATTTAGACATAAAAAGGGCCTCCGGTTTCGCGGATTGACCAAATCCTACGTTTGGATATGATTTTCAAGGAGTTGACTCTCGGCGGTGGTTGGGTGGGAACTCGAG
>RFWS01000257.1 GCA_009921985.1 bacterium
CGTCCGATTCCTGATGCGCTTCGGCGTCTTCATTCTCGTGACGACTCCCCTCACCTCCATTCACGCTCAAAATGCGGCCAATCCGCAGGACCAGTCGGTCCAGGACCAGTTAGAAGCCCTGCGCAAAGAGATCGCTGATTTAAAAAAGGCTCAGGCCAACCGAGTCAGCGAAGGGGCTGCACCGCGAATTCAACAACAGGGCACCGGCCAGAACATCGGGGGCACCACCGAAAAGGAAAGCCTTCTCGATGACACCAACTTCGACGTGGGCAGCCGCCTAAGCGTGGTGGAGCGCAACCAGGAAATCGCCGCCGAGGAGGCCGCTAAAAAAGCCACCACTGCGCCCAATATTTCCTTCAACGACAAAGGCTTTGTCATCAAATCAGCCGACAACCAGCATGCCCTGCGTCTAGGCGGAACCCTGCAGTTGGATGACCGTCAGTACGTCAATCAAGCGAACGACGCCAACAACCAGTTTATCGTTCGCCGAGCCAGGGTTTATGCCTCTGGCACGCTTTGGAAATACATCGATTTCCGCTTTATGCCGGATTTCGGCTTGGTGGACGCTCAAAACCTTCGCAACACCGCCATCATCGCGGATGCCTGGCTTAGCTTTAAGGCGATCCCCGAAGCCCAGGTGCAGGTTGGTAAATACAAGCCGCCATTAGGCTTGGAAATGCTTCAGTCCGATCAGAACACGGTCTTTATGGAGCGCTCGGCCACGACTCAGCTTCAGCCCTCCCGGGCGCTCGGTGTCCAAGTTCACGGCCTGCTTTTCGATGACGAGCTCTCTTACGCCGTAGGAGTATTTTCTGAATCCCCCAATAATTACACTCAAACCGTTGACACCAATCTGGGTTACGGCATCGCGGCTCGGCTCTTTGCACGGCCTTTTGTCAATGATGCGGATGAGTTATCCGGGCTTGGATTTGGGGTTGCTGGTTCATACGCAAATGATTTTGATCCTGGAGCTTCCGGAAACACTGCAATCAGCAACGGGCTCAATAGTTACGCATCTGACACGGGAGTGACCTTTTTTAACTGGCAATCCGGGACCGGAAGTCCGACCCGGGATGGTGCCATTTACAGAATCATCCCTCAGGCTTTTTATTACTACGGCCCGTTTGGAATCCAGGCGGAATACATCCTCCAGAGCCAAGGCGTGGAACTGGTCGGCGCCGGAACCACCAACCCCCAAATCCGTGATACCAGTTGGGCTTGGCAAACCACCCTTAGTTACAACCTGACGGGGGAAGACAACGGTTTTGACAGTCTCACTCCGAAGAACAACTTCGACTT
>RFWS01000258.1 GCA_009921985.1 bacterium
CACGATCAAGAGCGGCACAATTTCCAACGGCACCCTGACCGGGTCCAGCTATGCAGGTGAGTCCGGAACTGTGAGCGCTATTTTGGCCGGCACTGGTGCCCTGACAAAAACCACCGGTGGCACCCTTACCCTTTCCGGGGCGAACACCTATTCCGGTGCGACCACCGTAAGCGCTGGTGTGCTTAATATCCAAAGCGCTACGGCACTGGGGAATACGACTGGCGCGACATCAGTAACCTCGGGTGCGGCGCTGGAAATCCAGGGTGGGATCACTGTAGGGGCGGAGGCGCTGACCCTGAACGGGACTGGTGTCACTTCCAGTGGAGCCATGAGAAATGTGTCGGGAAACAATACCTACGGAGGTGCCATCACCTTGGGTTCGGCGACGCGCATCAATTCCGACAGTGGCACTCTGCTCCTGAGCGGGGGATTTAGTGGGGCCCAGCAGTTAACCGTGGGAGGTGCCGGAAATGTAACTATAAATAATGCCACATTTTCACCCACCGCTGTAGTTGTGGATGGCTCTGGGGTTTTAAACGTAATCTCAGGTGCAAGATCTTCGGCAACGACAAAATGGACATTAAACTCGGGAACCCTCGAAATCTCTGCAGGAAATAATCTCGGGAACAATCTTAACGGCGCTGACCAATTAACCTTTGCGGGCAACAGCACACTAAAAACAACCACCACTGGAGACACGAGTGCAGCCGCTGGGCGGGGTTTCGTCATTAATTCAGGGGTGGTGGCGACATTTTTAGCAAACCACGACACATATCTTTTTGATTTTCAAAATGCGATTACTGGTTCCGGTTCCATCACCAAAACAGGAAATGGAATCCATAAATTTAGCAGCGCGGCCAACACCTTTAGCGGTGCGATGACTGTGCAAAGCGGAACTGTCAGGGTTGGTAATGTTGCCGCGTTTCAAAACGCCAACGTAACCTTAAGTGGGGGCAAGCTGGAGTTTGACGGAATTACCAGCGCCACCTTCGGCGGTTTGACGGCCTCGGCGGCGGGTACCGGCTATGACCTTGGGTTGGTGAACACCAACTCCGCGGCGGTTGCCTTGACGGTGGGGAATGGGGACGGGTCCTCGACGTATGCCGGAGTGCTCTCCGGTTCTGGACGCTTGATCAAAACGGGGTTGGGCACTCTGACCCTTTCCGAGGCGAACACTTACTCCGGTGGCACCACGGTTTCCGGGGGTACCCTGCAGATCGGTGGAGGAGGGACAGGCGGCTCCCTTTCCGGGGACATCACCAACAACGCCACGGTTGCCTTCAGCCGTTC
>RFWS01000259.1 GCA_009921985.1 bacterium
GTAGACCCACCCCCTGGCACTCCCGGTGCTTTTCACGGATAGCTTTCACTGTTCCCGTGATCCGATAGATACCTGCCGGAAAGTAGAGGATCTTCCGTCTCGAATCCTCCGGTCGGATTAGGTCCAACCCCTTCTGGATCGCTGCTGTGTCGTCCGCTTCCCCATCGCCGATGGCGCCGCACTCCGCCTTCACATCGATCCACGAGGCAAACGGCGCTGCCGCTGCCAGAGCAGGCAAAAGATAGGAAATAGCAGTTAGGATAATTAGTGCCGCCGGCAGGGGAAACGTCGGACCGGTCGCTATTGTAGTTTTCAACTATCAGACCTTACACAGTCAGCGTTCGTTTTTATTTACGTCTAGGTTTACGAAAGCTTTTGGATTCACATATTTTTGTCCTAAACGTAATCGTAGACGTAAACGATCAATTTGAGCGGATGGCCTTCATCAGACCATCGGTCGCTTGTGCCATCGAGTACTCCGCGACTTTTTTCCGGACCGCGCTTCCCCAATCCCGGTCTTTGTTTTGGCCAAACAACCTCAAGCGGTCCGTGAGCGCGTGCGTATCCCCCAACGGAAAGCTGTAAAGCTTTAAGCTGTACCCCGTCTCTCCCTCATCGATCAGGTCGGGAGCGCACCCGCATGCCCGGCTCACGATCGCCGGTGTGCCGCACGCCATCGCCTCGTTCACGATCAGCCCCCACGTCTCCGTCCCATCTGACGGCAACACCAGGCAGTCCGCCCCCGCCAAATACGCCGGCAGCTCCTGCTGGTTCTTAAACCCCGTAAACTCCACCCTTCCCTTCAGATCTGGTCTTGAAGCTCTTTCCTCCAACTGCCCCCTCAACGGTCCGTCGCCGACCAGCACCACCCTCGCCTCCGGCACCTTCGCCGCCGCTTCGAGCAGATCGCTGACGCGTTTTTTTGAGATGAACTTACCAGCAAAGAGGAAGACAGCTCCGCTTTTTTCGGAGATGGCAGTTGGTAGATGGGAGTTGGGTGCCTGTGAGCCCCCCATCTTCCATCTCCCATCTCCTATCTTCCCGGAACTTTGCGAACGTTCTTGCCACCAATAATTATCGACGAAATGTGGACTGAAAAATAAGCGTTCTTTCGGTACTCCATAATGTCGTAGGTACGAAAAGTTCCGTTGGCCGACAAACAAATGCGCATCAAACCTCGGAAGCAGAAACCGGTAGAGCAGATACTTAACCGCTCGTTTGAGCGGCGAGGTCGTCATCCCCAACTGAGAATCTCCCCGGCTGAGCAGTTTGATCCCTACTTTCTTGGCC
>RFWS01000260.1 GCA_009921985.1 bacterium
TGCTGGATGGCAGCACTTGGACGATCTACAACCCCGCCACGTTCCCCAACGTCTACGACTGGATCACGGACGGGTTCATGCCGTTCTTCTACCGCGGGGCGTTCATGGACTGCGTGCGGGGCCGCTCGGTGGGCACCTCCGGAGAGACCGGGCCGGATGTGGGGGCGGAAATCAAGGGTTACATCCAGAAAGTGGCCGGCTTTACCACGACTCCGAGCAACCAAGCCGCCGCCTTCAACGCCTTCGCGGCCAACCCGCATCCGGCCACCGGGCAGTACCACTTCCACAACATGGATCGGGTGATTGCCCATCGGGACAACTACTCCTTCGCGTTGAGCATGTCCTCCACCCGGGTGAACAACTATGAGGACCTTTTCGGGGATGCGAACACCAAGGGGTATTTCCAGGGCGACGGGATGACCTATCTGTATGTCGGCAGCACCGACACTCAGTTCGTCAACGGTTACTGGCCCTCGGTCGACATTTATCATCTCACCGGAACGACCACGGAGCAGGGGACGGTTTCCACGCCTTCGGCCCCGGATCAGAGCTTTGTCGGTGGGGCGGATGTGCAAGATGGCAGGGGGTATCCCGCCTACGGATCGGCGGCCTTCTCCCTGCATCCCGTTCTCAAGACCGGAACCTCCTCGCTCTATGGGAAAAAGTCCTACTTCATGTTCAAGGATGAGGTGGTTTGTCTGGGGGCGGGCATCACCGCCGGAAGCGCCAATGAAATTCACACCACGGTGGAGAACCGGGCGATGGGAACCGCATCCAATACCGCCACCCTGTGGGTCAATGGGACTTCCACCTCCCGGACCCTTGGGTCCAGCACCACGCTGACCAACCCGACCAACTGCGCGATCGATGGGGTGGGTGGCTACCACTTCTTCAACAACCCGGGCAATCTCCGGGCCGTCTTTGAGACGAATTCCGGCACTTGGGGGGCGATCCATCCGGGCGATTCCGACACCGCGATTTACACGAACAACTACCTGAAACTTTATTTTAATCACGGAGTCCGGCCGACGAACGCCACTTATGCCTATGCCCTCTTGCCCACCATGTCGCCGGCCGCGGTGGCGGGTTATGGGCGGAATCCCCAGACCACCATCATTACAAACACCACCAGCGTGCAGGCGGCCAAGAATGCCGTGCTGGGAGCCGTCGGGGCCAATTTCTGGTCTTCCAATGGTGGAACGGCGGATCTGATTACGGCGAACAAGGCCTGCTCGGTGATGACCTATGAAAGCACCGACCGCATCTCGGTTGGTATATCGGATCCGTCG
>RFWS01000027.1 GCA_009921985.1 bacterium
ATCCATCGACTCCACCCCATCCAAATCCACCACCAGTCTTTCCGGTTTCTGTTGAATCACATTGCGCAACACGCTGCGCAACGCCGGAGAGCTTTGCAGGTTTAATCCACCCTCAACCCTCACGTAGTGAATGTTTTGTTTGTCCGGGAGAATGGAACTAAGGGCCTGTCGTTCTCTCCGGACCTGATCCACTTTTTGCTCCCAGGTGATTTTCATCGGATTTCCGAAGGATAAGAACAAGCATCCACGAGAAATCCCCAAAGCACAAGACCCCGTGCCCGAAATGTGATGTCCGGTTGCCGCGAGGGATCAAAGGCCTTTTTGGCACCCCCCGCGGTCTGGATGGGTTTAGAGGTAGCCGGTTTCAGCCAAGTACTCCCCCAGCCCCTCCTCCCATTTCGAAATCTTTCGCCCCAAAAACTTCTCCGTCGCCGAAATATCCAACGGAGAATACGCCGGCCTCGGCACCTTCAATCCGGCAATTTTTTCCTGCGGCAGTTCCCGGATTTCCCGACAGGCCACTTTCCCTCATCTCCGAGGCCTTCTGCGCAAACGCTTTCCATGTGGTGATTCCTGCCTGTACCCCGTGGTAAATGCCTTCGGCTTTTTTCTCTGCGAGATCCAAAATGATCCGTGCCGCTTCGCCGGCGTAGGTGCATGAACCCGTCCTACCCCCCGCCAACTCCACCACCTCCTTCTCCGCCAAAATCCCGGGCAACTTGCTCATGAACGTCTTTCCTCCATGGCCGTAGACCCACGCCAGCCTGACCACGAGTGCGTGGGGATTGGCCCGAAGAACCTTTTTCTCCCCTTCGGCCTTGTCTTTTCCATAGCGCGAAAGGGGCGAGGGCGGATCGGTTGGCAGGTAGGCGGAGGTTTTCTTCCCATCAAAAATGTAGTCGGTTCCCAGGTGCACAAAACGCACTCCCGCCCGGCCACACTCCTTCGCCCACTCCTCCGGCGCCTCGCAGTTCACCCTGCGGCTGAGGGCCGGGTTTTCCTCGCAGATTTCCAGACTGGTCACGGAGGCCGCATTGATCACCAGACCGGGTTTCACCTTGGCCAAGGTCTCCCGCGTCACATCCGGCTGGGCGATATCCAACTCCTGCCGCGTGTAGGACGCCACCTCCATCCCCCTCCGCTTCGCCTCTCGCACAAGATACCTCCCCGTCAACCCGCCGGCTCCCAGGATCAAAACCTTCATGAATAAAGATTAAAACAAGGTTGCACGTCCTCCGACCGAAATTTTCATGATCCCTCTCCCCATCCAAACCGAAGCAACCTGATCCCTCAACCCAGTATTGTCCCCCCCCTCGACCGCACTCCGGGTCGCATCTTGGATTCGGCGGAAAAACTTCAAAAACCCGGACTTAATCTTTTTCCAGGCGGTACGCCCGGGCCAAAAGGCTGACGGGCTGGTCCACGCGGACATCGGCCTGCCGTCGGGCCAGGCCGATGGAAATCTGCAAATGACAACCAGGATTGGAAGTGGCCACCACGCGGGCCTGGGTGGAAAAGATGTGCCCCACTTTTCTTTTCTGTAGTGCCATCGCGGTTTCCGGTTGCGTCAGGTTATACACGCCGGCGCTTCCGCAGCACCACGTCGATTCCGGCAACTCCACCAACTCCAGCCCGGGAATCGAGCGGAGAATTTCCCGGGGTTGCCGGGTGATCTTTTGACCATGACAAAGGTGGCACGCCTCGTGATACGTGACCCTCTCCCGGATCACGCCTTTCGGCGTCCGGAATCCGATCTCGACCAGCCACTCTTGGATATCCTTCACCTTTCGGTCCCACTCCCGCGCCCGGTTGGCGTAAACCGGATCGCCATCGAGCAGGCGACCGTAATTTTTTAGGTGGGAACCACAACCGGCGGCGTTCGTGACGATGGCATCGAACGAGGCCGGGTTAAAGAGATCGATCATTCTCCTCGCCATCCCGGCCGCCGTTTCTGGATCCCCGTTGTGGGCATGCAGGGATCCGCAACAGGGCTGGACCGGCGGGGTGACCACCTCACAACCGTTGGCCAACAGCACATCGGCCGTATCCCGGTTAATATCGGCGAAAACCAGATCCTGGACACAACCCGTGAGCAGGCCCACCCGATACCGTCGTTTTTCCTTGGGATTTTCCACGGGCGCAATGAGTTGATGGGAAAATTTCGCCAGAATGATCGGGGTCAACGCCTCCAACTCTCGCAAACGGTTGGGCAACAGCCGCGGGAGCCCCAGAACCCGGGCCAGCTTCTGCAATCCGCTGGCTTGATAGAGCCAGAGCAGTCTTCCCGCCATCCGCAGGCATCGCGGATGGGTGAAGAGGAATTTCAAGGTCAACCCCCGTACGATGCGGCGGAGCGGATGGTCCAGAACTCCCGCCCGTTCCCCGTCTGCACGGGCGGTTTCGAAAAGATGGGCGTAGTCCACGCCCGCGGGGCAGGCGGTTTCGCAGGCCAGACATCCGAGGCAGTAGGACATTTCCTCCCCGAAACCCCGGGTCGGCGCAAGTCGACCGTCGGCAATCGCCCTCATGAGGGAAATCCGCCCGCGAGGACTGTGTTGCTCGTTCTTGGTGGCGTCATAGGTGGGACAGGTCGGCAGGCAGAGACCGCAATGCATGCACTGCTGAAGGATCGAGTAATCAAGCGAGGCGAGCGTCTCCCCGGAACTCATGAGGAGAGATCGAAAATTTTGCCGGGATTCAGCAGGCCGTGGGGGTCCAAGGCCAGCTTGATCCGCCGCATGATCGCCACGTTTTCCCGACCGACCGCCCCCTCGAGAAATTTCTTTTTGGCCAACCCCACCCCGTGCTCGCCGGTGATGGTTCCGCCCAACTCCACCGCCCGATGAAAGATCTCCTGCATGGCTGCCTCCACCCGGTGCATTTCGTCCCGATTTTTTTCATCCGTGAGAAAAGTTGGATGAAGATTGCCATCCCCCATGTGACCAAACGTGCCGATCTTGAGCCGGTGCTTTTTCCCCACCTCCTGGATGAATCCAATCATCTCGGGCAGGCAATTCCGGGGCACGGTGGCGTCTTCCAGGATCGTGGTGGGGGCGACCCGCGCAAGGGCGGAAAAGGCGCTGCGGCGGGCCGTCGCCAGGGAGGCCGCCTCCGCCGCATGGGCCGCGGTTTTCAGCGAACGGGCTCCGTTTTCCCGGGCGATTTTCTCCATGGCGGCGGCTTCCATCTCCACCGCCGCCGGATGCCCGTCCGTCTCCATGAGGAGAATAGCCTCCGCATCCCGCGGCAATCCAATCTTCGCGTAATCCTCGACGCATCGGATCGTCACCCGATCCAAAAATTCCAAAGTGCAGGGAATGATCTTGGCGGCGATGATGGCGGAGACGGTGTGTGCTGCCTTCTCCATGTCGTCATACACCGCCAACATCGTCTTGCGGGCTGCGGGTGGGGGAATCAGTTTCAGCAGCACCTGGGTGATCACTCCCAGTGTTCCCTCCGAACCGATGAAAAGATCCCGCAGGGTGTAGCCGGCCACATCCTTGACGCATTTGTTGCCCGTCCAGATCACTTCGCCGCCGGAGAGAACCACCTCGAGGCCCATGACATAATCCCGCGTCACCCCGTATTTCAGGCCCCGCAGACCGCCGGAATTTTCCGCCACGTTACCGCCGATGGTGGAGATTTTCATCGAGCCGGGGTCGGGCGGATAAAAAAGCCCCGCCTTTTCCGCGGCCCCGCTGATGGTGGCGGTGAGGGCCCCGCTCTCCGCCCGCAGGGTGAGGTTGGCGGCATCGACCTCCAGAATTTTGTCCATCTTGGAAAGACAAAGAACGATGCCTCCCGGCACCGGCACGCTTCCCCCGCTCAAGCCCGTGCCCGATCCCCGCGTGACCACCGGAACCTTGTTTAGAGCGGACCAACGCAGAACCGAGACAACCTCCTGGGTGGACTTGGCAAAAACCACCGCCGCGGGCAATTGCTGCAGGACCGCGGTACCGTCAAAGGAATAGGGAATCAGTTCTTCCGGTTGGTCGCGTACCTCGAGGCCGGCACAACCCGCCCGCAAGGCGGCGGTTAGATTGCCCGGAAAAGCCATCCGATAAGTATGGGGAAGGCGACCCTTCGCCCCAAGTGCGGAGAAGTCAGCTCAGCGTGACCTTGAACTTGAAGGGGCTGTCGTCGGCCCCGAGCAAAATCTCGTTATCCCCGCCTCGAAGATCACAGGTCAGGGTGTCTTCGGCCAGTCCGATCGGCTTGTCGTTCACCACCGTTCCCACCGTGCTCCCGCGGTCGCGCACGAAGAAATGATCCCCCTCCCGCTCAATCGAACAGTGGTTGCGGGAGATCTGGTAAGGCTTGTCATCGGCGACCGCCAGGTCGTTGGCGGCAAAGACCGTCGCCCCCTTTCCCTGCACTTCGTGTTTTCGACCAATTCGGAAAGGAAACTTGGCAATGGTGACGACGGGTTCCGGCAAACGGGCCCGGGCATGTTCGGTCAGGGCCTGGAGCACCACCGACTGATATCCCCCAGGAGGTGGGGGCGGCGGGGCAGGTTTCGCCGGGGCCGAAGGAGCTCCGGGAGCGGGCGCCACCGCAGGTACCACCGTCCGCGTCAATTCCAACGAGGGGGGTGGAGCGATCGGGGCAAGCACCGGGGCCACCACCCGGGCCAGCGGAGCGGCAACGGGTGCCGGAGCCCCCGCCACCAAGGCCTGCTCGGCCTTGGCCCGCAGTCTCATTTCCAGACGAAGACGATCATTGGCCGTCCGCAACCTCTCAAAGAAAGAGGCCATGTACGGAATCAGAACCTCGGGACGCGACAGAACCAGATCATTGAAATTTTCCGGAGTCAGCACCTCACATTCCGTGACTTCGAGGGCTTGGGCGGAGGCGGAGCGGGGCCGCTCATCCACCATCGCCATTTCACCAAAAATGTCCCCCTCCCCCAACTGCGCCAGGATCACCGGCTTTCCGTCCGCGATGATACTGATCTCCACCCGTCCACGCAGAATCCGGAACGCCTCCTGGCTGGTGTCGCCCTCACGGAAAACGACCTGCCCCGGTTGAAACACGGCGTGATTGGACATGATGAGTCAAGATGGGCGACCGTGCTCCTGCGGGCAAGCTTGGCTCAGCTTTGGTCGTTGAGCGAAATCCCCCGCTCTTTTAATCCTAAAGAAGTCATGGACCGATTCTTCCGATTCGCCGGGATGGCCGCTCTCAGTCTTTTTCTGGCTTCCTGCGCACCTACCCGGCAACCCTTTCGCCTGCCGGAGGGATTCGCCTTCAAGGATTTCGTCACCGGGCAACCGTTGGATCAGAATTCGATGCGCGGAAAACTTCTGCTGGTGAACTTCTGGGCTGCCTGGAGTCCGGCCAGCATCAAGGAACTGCCCGAGCTAGCCGCCCTGGATAAGGAGTTCGGCCCCAAGGGTCTCGTCATGGTGGGCGTGTGTCTGGATGACGCCCAAGCCTCCGAGCTGTTGGTCTTCGCCGAACGCCAAGGGATTCGATATCCACTGGTCTGGCCGGGGGAGAGGCTTCTTGATGTCATTTCCCCGCTGGAGACCATCCCCTACACCGTGTTGATCGACAACGATGGAAAAATCCTCGCCCGGTTTCGCGGCCCTTTTAAACCCCGCGACGTACGCGAGGCGGTGGAAAAAAACCTTTAAACTCCTGTCTCGGTCACCAGCTCCTCGCACCAGGGCAAAACGGTCTCCATCGGAAGACCGATGACGTTGCTGCGGGATCCCTCCACCCGCTCCACCAACCGGTCACCTCCATCCTGCAACGCATAAGCCCCCGCCTTGTCCAAAACATCAACTTCTTTGACATACGCCTCCACTTCGCGGGCTTCCAGGGCCCGGAATTTCACCCGGGTGCGCACCACGCTTTCCCGGATCTTTTTCCCATCCGGCAAAACCAACACCACGGCCGTGACCACCTCGTGAGTCCGCCCGCTCAACCAGCCCAGCATGGTCATGGCCACCGTTTCATCGGCCGGTTTCCCCATCACCTTTCCCTCACAAACGACAATCGTATCGGCCGCCAGCACCGGTTGGCCCGGGTGCCGCTCCGCCACCGCCCGGGCTTTCCGCCGCGCGTTGCCACGGGCCAGTTCCCCCGGCTGAATTTCAGGAAACTCCTCCGCCGACCACTCCTCCACCTGCGGCGGTTCAACCCGGAAGGTGATGCCGGATTCCCGCAAAAGATCCGCGCGGCGCGGGGAGGTGGAGGCGAGGATCAGTCGCACCGCGCTACCCTGCCCTGCTCGGGGAGGGGAGGCACGCCCGGAGTGTGGAAGTTATTCCTCCTTATCCTCCTTTTTCCCAAAGTCTCCCCCAACAACTTTAAGCCCTTGGTTGAGTCCCCCCATGACTGGGGAACGATGGAGACCTGTGATTGCCGAAGCTCAGCCGATTCGTACCCGTGGACGACGGGAAGCTCCCGCGCCCATCAGCATTGAAGGTCTCCCGGCCCACACCAACCTGGAGGCCGAACGCTCCCTGCTCGGGGCCATGTTGGCCGACCCCGATCACATCGTCGATGCAGCCACAGAGAAGGGACTGCGCGAGGAGGACTTCTTCGCCCCCGCCCACCAAGTCATTTTCCGCGCCATCACCACCATGCGGGAGACCGGTCAGGCCATCGATCCCTCCACCCTGCTCGCCTGGTTGACCGACCGAAAACTTCAGGACGCCGCCGGCGGCCCGGCGTTGATCGGGGAACTGGCCTCCGGCGTCATCAGCGTCTTCACGGCACCGACCCACATCCAGCAGGTCAAGGACAAGAGCCTTCTCCGCGATCTGCAGCAAACCTGCGCGCAGATCGTGGTGGGCGCCCACGAGCGGCCCCACGAGGTGCAGGGCATCCTCGACGAGGCCGAACGGGATATTTTGGAAATCCGCGGCCGCCGCGAAACCCAGGGAATCACCCGCGCCGCCGAGGTCGCCCCCAAGACGATTCAGATGATCGAGCAGTTGATCCGAGGAAAGGGTCACTATAGCGGGATTCCATCCGGTTTTGACGAACTGGACCAGATGACCACCGGCTTCAAGGGCGGCGAAATGATCGTGATCGCCGCCCGTCCCGGCGTCGGCAAGACCGCCCTCGCCCTCAGTATGGCCCGCCACATCCTGCGACAGCGCTTTGACGTCGATAAGGATGACTTTGTCCGCCCGGGCTATCCGGTGGCTTTCTTCTCCCTAGAAATGTCCGCCCAGCAACTCATGTTCCGTCTGCTCTCCTCCCATGCGGGGCTCGATTCGGAACAGATCCGCCGCGGCCAGTTAAGTGACAGCCAGATCACCGC
Organism: bacterium; assembly: GCA_009921985.1. GTDB lineage: Bacteria > Verrucomicrobiota > Verrucomicrobiia > Methylacidiphilales > Verrucolacustridaceae > Verrucolacustris. The sequence continues at coordinate 7,277 of RFWS01000027.1, forward strand.
CCTGCGCGGCGTGGCCGCCGAAATCAGCGACCTACCCCTGCTCCTCGACGAATCCAGCCTCCTCTCCATCGGCCAGCTCCGCGCCCGCGCCCGACGCCTAAAAAAGATGCACAACATCGAGATCATTTTTGTCGATTACCTTCAGTTGCTGACCTCCGGCACGGACCGGGCCCGGGAAAGCCGGCAGGTGGAGGTTTCGGAAATTTCCCGCGGCCTCAAAGCCCTGGCGATGGAGCTTAATATCCCTGTGGTCGTCCTTGCCCAGCTGAACCGAAAACCGGAGGAAACCAACCAGGATCCCGCCCTCCACCACCTCCGTGAATCGGGCTCCATCGAACAGGACGCCGATGTGGTCATGCTTCTGAGCCGTGAAAATGACGCCGGTGAAAATGAATCGAATGAATCGGCCTCCGAGGAAGGCGAGGCTGCCGAACCCCGGCCCGTCCATCGGGGTATCGTTTGCAAACTCAACATCGCCAAGCAAAGAAACGGTCCGACTGACCGCATTCGTCTCCTCTTCCAGCCCCGCTTCACCCGTTTTGATTCCCTGCCCCGTGAGGCGCGCTAGGGAAAGGATTCAGCCATGATTTCGCGGGGATACGTGGCGGTCTTCACGGAGCCCCACACGGACGACTCCATCCGGCACCTTCTGGAATCCTGGTTAGCCCGTTTTGAAAAAGTGGAACAGGTGGTGCCCGGCATCCAGGCCGGCAACACCACCACCGCCATCCAGAGTCCCCAGGATCTCATTCCCTCCGACCACCTTCAATTTCGGGTGATCCACGGGCAGGACTTTGCCTGGGCCTACCTCACCCGGGGACGCCGGGTCATCGAGACCACGGGGTTGCCCCAGGAGAAGATTTCCCTCTGCCTCGATATTCTCCTGGAACAACCCGGAGTGACCGAAATCGTGGACCAGCATGATGACCGCAGGCTGGACGAGTTGGAACGCGACGGATTGATGTGAACGGGCCGCCGATCCTGATTCTCACCGCCGCGTTCGGGGACGGCCACAATGCCGCCGCCCGCGGTCTCGCCGCCGCCATCCACTTGCGGGGCGGTCGGGCGGTGGTCGCGGATCCGTTTGCCGAATCCAAACCCGCCCTGAATGACTTTGCCCGACGCTTGTATCTCACCTTGATCAACCGCGCTCCGCGCATCTGGAATCTTTTTTTCTCGGCCTGCCACCACCTTCCCCTGATTGAAAGCAGCCTCTTCCTCCATGGGGCGGCCCAGCGCAGGGTCGAGGAACTTCTCCGCAACCACCGCCCCAAGATGGTGGTCCTTTCCTTTCCCGTCTACGCCCACCTGATCGCCCGGCTTCCGGAAGAGCTAAGGAACTCCTTTCAACTGATCACGGTGGTAACCGACTCCATCTCCGTCCATCGCCTTTGGTCCACCGCGCCCGCCCAACTCTGGGTGGTACCGAACGAACCCACCGCCGAATCCCTTGCCACTCTCGGAATTCCCCGGGAAAGGATCCGGAGCATCGGGTTTCCGGTCGACCCCCGTTTCGCGGCGCCAGATCCCCATCCCGGCGATGAACCTCCGGGCGATCGGCCGAGGATTCTCCATCTTCTCAACTCCGGGCTTCAGCACGGTCCGGAAATGTCGGCCCGCTTGGCGGCGCAAGCGGGCTGGGAGATCACCATCGGAACCGGACGGGATCCGAAAGTCATGCAGCAGGTGGAGCAGGCGCTGGGCCCCCTCTGCGGCAAGGTTCAGCTCTTGGGATGGACCACGGAAATGCCGTCCATCCTCGCGCGAAATCATTTTGTGGTCGGCAAGGCCGGCGGGGCCCTCACCCAGGAGACGATTGCCTCCCGCACCCCATTTCTTGTCACCCAGGTGGTCCCGGGCCAGGAAGAGGGAAACTTTGCCCTCCTTCGGGAAATTGGAGTGGCCCGACTGACCCCGGATGGGGACAGCGCAATTCGGGTCATCCGGGAGGCCTTGGCGGAAAACGGCAAGGTCTGGAAGGATTGGAAGGCCAAACTGGCGGCCGCCTCCAAACCGGACGCGTCCCTGCGGCTGGCCGATCTCTGCCTCTCGATGAATCGGTAGGGATGCGTCGCCGATGCGTCCGACTAAAACTTAAACAGCCAACCCCACCCAGGCTTTCCACATCGTCCGGGCCAGCTCTTCCGTCGGCTCGGCGTACTCCGAGCTATCCTCCAGAATCTGCGCCGGCTCGACCTGCGCAACGGCCAACTCCTTCCGGGAAGCTGAAACCATTTCATCGATCATCGCCGCGGTCATTTCCAGGTGAGGCACCAGCCCGTAGGCTTTTTTTCCGAAGCGGAAACCCGCGCAGGCGCATTTTTGGGTGCCGAGCAGGTGGATTGCCCCTTGGGGCAAAGGAAAATGATCTCCATGCCACATCAGAGCCGGGAAGTTTTCCGGCAAACGCCGCAACACCGGGTCTTTACAGGCCTCCGGCATCTTGCGGACAGGCACCCAACCGATCTCTTTCTCCCCCGCCTTCACCTCCGCGCCGAGGGAAGCGGCCAGCAGTTGGGCCCCCAGACAAATGCCCAGAACAGGTTTGTCAGCCTTCACGGCCTTTTCCAGCAGGACAATCTCCTCCTGGAGATGAGACAACTTCCCTTGATCGCACACTCCCATCGTTCCTCCCATGACCACCACCCCCCCGAAAGGGGCGGGATCCGCGGGAATTTTTTCCTTCTGGTCGACACGTACCGTGCGAAGGGTGTGGCCGGTCGAACGGATTTCCTCCGCGATGGTTCCGGGCCCTTCCGTGGGCTCGTGCTGCACAACAAGAAACTCAGCCATCAAAAAACATTCCGCAAAGCGGGTACATTCCGCAACCTTCTTGTGGAAAATTCTTCGCCGCCCGGGTCAGGGCCGGGCTTCCGGGGCATTCTGCAAAAACCAGTTGTAGGTGGAGGTAATGCCATGATCGACCGAGATCGCCGGCTTCCAACCCAGTCTCCGGATCCGGGTAACATCCAGGAGTTTCCGCGGCGTCCCATCCGGCTTGGAGGTGTCCCAGCGGATGGCTCCGGAAAATCCCACCGCCTGTTTCACCTTCTCGGCCAGTTCCCGGATGGTCAGGTCCTCCCCCATCCCCACATTCACGATTTCCCGGCCGTCGTATTTCTCTAGGAGCAGCAACAGACCGGCGGCCAGATCGTCCACGTGGAGCCATTCCCGCCGGGGAGAGCCGCTCCCCCACAGGACCACATCCTTTTCGCCCCGCACCTTGGCCCGGTGGAATTTCGTAATCATGCCGGGCAGGGCGTGCGAGGTTTCCGGGTCAAAATTGTCACCCGGACCGTAGAGATTCGTGGGCATGGCGGAGATGGCGCTCTTGCCGTATTCATCGCGATAGGCTTGGGCCAGGCGAACGCCGGTGATCTTGGCCAGCGCATAAGCATCGTTGGTCGGCTCCAAGGGACCGGTGAGCAGGGACTCCTCCGGAATCGGCTGAGGTGCGTGCTTGGGATAAATGCAGGAGCTACCCAAAAAGAGAAATTTTTTGCACCCGTGCCGAAAGGCGGACTCCATCACATTGTTTTGGATCCGCAGGTTGTCCAAGAGGAACTCCACCGGCCGGCGGGAGTTTTCCAGGATGCCCCCCACCCGTGCGGCGGCATCGATCACCTGGTCGGGTTTTTCCGAAGAAAACCATCGGTCCACGGCCACAGGATCCGTCAGATCCAGCTGCTTCCGGGTTTGGGTAAGGACGGTGACACCGGCTCTTTTTTCCAATGCCCTCGCCAAGGCCGAGCCCACCATGCCCCGGTGCCCGGCCACGAAGATTTTCATGCTACTCGCGGATGCGTTGACCGGTCCGCTCCTCGGCCAGGAGCTGGATATCCGCATCCACCATAATCTGGGCCAGCTGCTTGAATTTCACCTTCGGCTCCCAGCCCAATTTTTTCTTTGCCTTGCTGGCATCCCCGATGAGGAGATCCACCTCGGCCGGACGAAGGTAACGCTTGTCGAAGGCCACGTGCTTTTTCGAATCTAGGCCGGCGTGGGCAAAAGCCACCTCCAGAAACTCCTGCACGGTGTGAGTCTCCCCGGTAGCCACCACGTAGTCGTCCGGTTTGTCCTGTTGGAGCATCCGCCACATCGCCTCCACATATTCCGGGGCGTACCCCCAGTCCCGTTTGGCTTCCAGATTCCCCAGATACACCTTATCCTGCAGACCGGCCTTGATCCGGGCGATCGCCCGGGTGATCTTGCGGGTGACAAACGTCTCCCCTCGCCGCGGGCTTTCATGGTTGAAAAGGATCCCGCTG
>RFWS01000261.1 GCA_009921985.1 bacterium
TCCGGCCCGCCGGCCTTCAGGTGTTTCCAGGAGGCCATCCAGCCGATGGAGAGAAAGAAGGCGATCATCAGCGGCGTTTGCAGAGTCAGGTCGAACTGCAGGGGCTGCGCTCCGGCCAGTTCCCGGAGGGTGAAGAGGACACAGAGGAGCAAACCGCCCAGGACAGGCTCCGGCAGGCACAGTTCCCGCAGAATTGGGAAAAGCCGGACCAGTCCTTTCCCCAAAAGAATGCCGCCGGCAGCAATAGCGAGGGTTTCAATCAAGGAGAAGGTCATCAGCGAAGCGACCATCGTTGAGTAAGCGCTGGAAAATCGCAATTTTTAAATGGCAGGCCGGTTTGCAACCTTCCTTTTGAACAAAATCACCCAAATCCCGGTCAAATTGAAAAAACGCAAATATGTGCTAATTAACATTATCCACTTTTCCGAACCTGGATTAGGTGCCGGAGCGCGGGGATTTTGGAAGAAAACCTCTCCAAAATTTCCTTGGGGCGTTTTTGTATTGGTCTTTTTGGTCGGATCCGGTCTCTCCTTTGGACAAACCAACCTTTCCAGTTATATCCCAGGCACCACCTACTGGGGGCGCAGCAACTACACGGAATACATTGCCGGCAACCTTCCCCTGATCATCTCCGCCCCTCACGGCGGAGATCTGACGCCTTCCGAATTGCCCAATCGAACAAACACCTCAACCTATACCGTGACCACGGATCCCGACCTGTGGACCGCCAACTTAGCTCGGGCCATCCGTACCGCCGCGTTCAATCGCTACGGGCGCTACCCCCATGTGATCATTTGCGACGTCGATCGATCCAAAGTGGATTGCAACCGCGACATCATTGAGGGGGCCCAAGACAACACCAACACGCAAACCGTTTGGCGGGAGTTCCACGCTTACATCGGTAAGGCCCGAGAGCAGGTGAGCAACAACTACGGCCGCGGTCTCTATATCGATCTGCATGGGCACGGCCACACCATCCAGCGAAATGAGATTGGCTACGACCTTTCGGATTCCCAGATGTTCCAATCATCCTTTTCCACCAGCGATGAGACGGGCTCGACCATCCGGGCGTTAAGTTCCAAGTCTCGCCAGAGTTTTGTGCAACTGTTGCGAGGATCTTTTAGCCTCGGGGGGCTTCTGGAGAGTCGGGGTTTCCCCTGCGTGCCCAGCCCGACTTACCCGAACCAAGGGGTTTCAAACGGGGTGACCAATGTCTATTTCAACGGCGGGTACAACGTGCAGACCTACGGCACGGCCAACGGCGGCACCATCGATGCCATCCAGATCGA
>RFWS01000262.1 GCA_009921985.1 bacterium
ACGCACCGTCCAGTGCCACCGTCTGCACAATGGTTAACTGAATGTCCCCCGTGCCCGGGGGCAGATCCAACACCAGAAGATCCAGATCGTCCCACGCCACTTGCCGCAGGAACTGTTGGGTGAACCGCGTCACCATGGGGCCGCGCAAGGCCGCCGGACTGTCATCGCCAAGCAACATTCCCATACTCATCAACTTCACGCCGTGCACTTCGGCCGGAAAAATCCGTTCCGACCCCTCTTCCACTTTCAGACCTTCCCGGCAACCGAGCATCAACGCCTGACTGGGACCATAAAGGTCACAGTCGCACAGCCCGACCTTCAGCCCCTGTTTAGCCAGCTGCACCGCCAGGTTGGCGGCCACGGTCGACTTCCCCACGCCCCCCTTGCCGCTGGCCACCGCAATAATCTTTTTCACCCCCGGAATTCCCTGCGGTCCGGTGGTCGCGGTGGACTGGGGCGGCGCCACTTCCGTTTCGATCGCAACACTTTTAACGGGAGCATATCCCTTGAGGTTGTCCCGGATTTCTTTTCCAATTTTTTCCGGCACAGCCGGATCCGGTGTCGTCAGTTTTAGCCTTAACTTCAATTCTGTCCCCTCGAGCGCCATGTCCTGCACCAAACCGAAAGAAACAATATCGCGACTGAACCCCGGGTACTTCACCCCCCTCAGCCTCGTCACCACTTCATCTCTCCATCCGTTCGCGGACATTTCTTCAATGTGCCTATAAATCAGTTTCGTTTCCAGCCCTGGAGGAACCCAATTCCGCCACGGAAACAGCCATCTGGCCCCGTGGAACACAGAAATAAAAATGGGCGAGGGTAAACGCCGCCCTACATCAACCTAGATGCCCCTTGAATAGTCAGGAGGGGGCGGTCCCGTCGACCCGGGATCGGAAGGCTGTGACCACGTTTGGGTCTACCTGAATCGTCTCAGCCGGAGCGGGAAAGTCGCCGCGCTCGACATCGGCCCGGAAGGCAGTAAAGCCGCGCTTTGTCTCCTCGAACAGATTCGCGTAGCGCCTCGCGTGCCTGGGCAAAGGGCCCTCGTAGGGCTTCCCCAGTCCGGGAAAACGCGGTTCCAGGAATCCGAGCAGGTCGACGCTGTAGAGAAATTGCCCATCGCACCCTTTGCCGCTGCCGAGCGACATCACCAGGATGTCGACCCGCTTGGTGATCTCGGCAGCGATTTCAGCCGCGACGCACTCCATCTCCACCATAACCGCACCCGCCTTCTGGTAGGCGAGTGTCTCCTCGTAGACCC
>RFWS01000263.1 GCA_009921985.1 bacterium
TGTGGCACGACGGAATGCGTTATCACATGCTGGTGACCGACCTGCACGGATTGGCCTCCGGGCTGCACAAGAGTTTTGTGTGCTACACGTCCCGGGACGGTATCTCCTTTGAGTTGGTTTCCAAGGAGCCGCTCTTCTCGAACCAATTTCCGATCCGATTTGAGGATGGTAGCGAGACGAAGTTCCTTCGTATTGAGCGTCCGAATGTCTTTCTCGATGAGGAGGGGGCGGTGACTGCGGTCTTGGCGGCCTGTTCACCGGAAAAGCAAACGGAAGGGGCGCGGATCCTGGTGTTTCCTGTGGACCGATTTGGGGGCCGGTTGAAATGATTCAACCACGAACCCTGACCCCAAGGTTACCGCTTGGTTGGTTCTTTTAAGATCTGCCCTTCGGAGGCCAGGATCTTCTGGAGTTCGCTCACATCGACGGAGTGGACTGATTTCTTGTTCCGACTGGCCAAGGCGGCGGCCACTCCGGCGGCTTGTCCTGCGATCATGAGTTGGGGTTCCATGCGGAAGGAGGCAAAAGCCACCGCCGAGCTGCTGAGGCATACCGGAACCAGCAGGTTGCCGCACTCTTTGGACTTGGGGAGGAGGGCCCGGTAGGGAATGTCCCAAGGATCCACGGGTTGGCTGACGTAGCCCTCCATGTACAACTCGTCGGCCGCATTGGGAAAAAAGAACGTCCGCATCGAGAGCCACTGCACCTCGCGAATATCGATATTGTAACCCGCAATTCCGATGCAGTCCGCTTTGCGCCGATCGGTCATCAGGTCTTTTTGGGTCAACACGTGTTCCCCCTGCATCCGGCGTCCTTCGCGGATGTACATCTGGTGGGGCCACCCACCGGTGTCGGTGAACTCATCCTTACAAAGCCCCCACGGCGCATACTTCTCCCGCACCTTCTTGGGGACGGAGGGATCGTTTTGCACGTAGTAGACCAGCCCTTGGGCCCAGTGGAGGTGTTGATCCCAAATTTCCCGGCGGCGTTCCGGGGTGCCGTCAGGGTACTCCTGGTTGGCTCCGGGCAGATTGAGGGAAATGGGCGCTCCAGCGTTCACGTCTGACTTGCCGTTGGGCATTTTTTTGATGCCGAGAACGCCATCCACGGTTTCGCCCCCGACCTCGAAGCAACGCCGCAGCAATTCGTAGTCGGCCGGATTATAATGAGGGGGGGGTGTGACGGGCAGGCGGTTCTCCGGCACATCGGTTAGGCAGAGGCGAAAGCAGTAGGCCTGCATCTTTCCGTCTCCTGTCCCGG
>RFWS01000264.1 GCA_009921985.1 bacterium
TTTCGGTAAATGTCTGCGATTTGAGATGCGAGATGCCGTAAAAACTGGCAACGATAACTTCCGCATAAAAGCAAACATCACTCCAATAAATCAAAAGGAAATAGATAGGGAAAAACAGATAGAGCAATACCTAGCCAAGATAGAGCAGCAAGCAATTGCCTATATTTGCTCCGAAAACCAACTAAAAGCAAGGCTTGCTAACGTCCTTGTACCTCTAAGAAGTTATGAGCTATTGTCAAACATTAGAGATTTTGAGGTTGTTGGTAGTGTCGTGAGAATTTACTTAAGAACCGACTGCAATTTAAGCCAGCATGAGAAAGACGTTGTCTTAAGTCAGGTTCAGTCTATTTATTCGACTTCAGAGCTAGATATAGAAAGTATAGAGTACGTTGTAGAAAATGTCTGTAATCCTGTAAGTGGACGTAACGGCTTACAGATAAAACAACCTTTAGTTAAGCTAATATTACAAAAAGACTTATGGGGAGACATTTGCCAACAGCTAATTCAAATATACAATATCCATATTTACAACAACTGGTTTAGCAAGCTCATTCCTATTATTGATAAAGATGCTAGAACCATTGAACTAAAAGCTCCAAATTCCTTTATTCAGGAGGAGATAATAAAGAGATATGGAGATACCATAAAAAAGGTTGTTAATGAACTTGGAATTAAGTTTAAAGGAATAGATAGGCATGAAAGGTAATAATTACCAAGAAAAATTCCCAAGTGTAATTTTGTCTAAACCATCAAAAATTATAACAATTAAAAATTTTTGCTTTTGGCAAAAAGCTCAGTAAGGTCAGTTTTTAAAACTATCCGCAGAAACTTTGATCATATTAACTTTACAAAGCTTTCTTAAGATAATATGTTTAAAATCCTTTAATAAAATTAAACTAATTAATTTATGGTACAGGAAAAATTTGTTAATACAATACTTGAAGTATTATCACCGATATCCAATATTACTACAGTAAAGAGCAAAGGGTTTGTAGGTCTATATAAAGATAAAGTTATGTTTGGTAAGATAATTTCTCAAAGTGTTTTATTTTTAAGTGATGATAATAAATTTATAGAAGTAGAAACTGAGTTAATAACTAGGTTGCTTAGACCTAAAAACAAAATTGATCAATCTGACCTTGATATATTTTTATTCGAAGCTAATAAAGCGTGGTGGTTAGCTAAAGGAAAAACTATAACTATTTCGAATATAAAAGAATTTTTAACAAAAATCTAACAGGCTAAAGCTATTGTAATAA
>RFWS01000265.1 GCA_009921985.1 bacterium
AGCCAGTTGGACATGTGGTTGGGGTTGGGAAAAATTCCGTAGGCGTTCGGGTGGGTGAAGGGAAAGGGCCAGCGCTGGGTTTGAAAAATCAGCGCGAGAATGCCGGTGGCGGCGACCAACCAACCGTAGGTCCGGAAAATCCACAGGCGTTTTCTTTCCCCCTGCGGATTTCCCAAAACCCAACCGAGAACCAACAAGGCGGAGGCGAGAAGAAAGAGGGATTCGAGGGAAATACCGATTTGATTCACTCCTTCGGGGATTGAAACCGGGCGGGTTTGGCGCAGGGCAGACACCGAACCTAAAAAAATAATTATTCCCGCCCATGGATAAAAATATTTTGAAAGAGAGCAAAAAGCCGGCCACTTAGAAACGCATAAGCCATTGATTATTAGAAAAATACCCAAATAAATGGGTTGGGTCATACCCCCAAACATGGCTGAGACGAAAAAGAGGAATGGAGCTAAATTACTCACAATCAATGAAATAAAAATTTTCTACTTAAAATTATACAAGCGAATTACTTAGGCAAACTCCGATTACAGATTTCTGGTAGTGAATTACTTTTGTAACATTCAGACCCTTGAATTTTTTCATCCGGTGGTTAGGATAGTATTATGAAAAGTCGTTATAGGATCGCCCTAATTTCCATCTTGATGTTGATAGCCACATTCGGCGCACAAGCCCAGCGCGCAGCTCGCGGCACCGCCACCTCCACCACCACCAGCACCAATACGACGGTGACGGTGATCAGCAACAAATAAAACCATTGAACGAATTGCCCTCTCTGCCGCTCTAACCCAAACGCATGCGAAGGATGATCCTGTGAGTTTCCATCTCCCCACAAAGTTTTCGAAAATTTTGGGAAGCGTATGTTTCGTCGGATTTCTTTCCTCGGGGGCTTGGGCCACGACCACCAATATCGTTTACACGGGTGCATCGCAGAGTTGGACCGTTCCGCCGAATGTGACTTCCATCTCCATTACGCTGACAGGCGCAGCCGGGGGTACCGGGGGCAATGATGGCGGTAATTCTGGGGCCGCTGGAGGTTCAGGTGGACGTGTGACTGGCACCTTGGCGGTGACGGCTGGTGAAACTTTGACCTTTTATGTGGGAGGAGCCGGAGGCAACGGGGCCAGTGCCTCGACCGGAGGTTCCGGGACGGCAGGCAACGCCGGGGGTGGGTATGCCGGTGGGCGCGGAGGCAATGCCGGCAGTTCGGGCTCATCAGGAGCAGG